>CAVAMP010000009.1:0-4645 GCA_963589825.1 Flexilinea sp.
AAGCGCTCCCCTGCCCCGCGGGCGAAAGGCCAAGGGAAAGAGCCAAAATTATGATGAATTTGCGGAACATTCTCTGAATCTGATATTTTCAGGCATTAAAACCAGAAAAGAAACCTCCCCCGACCATCATCAGCCGTTCTGGGTAGTGAATGCTGTGATGATCGGTTCCAGCTCGGCGTAGTCGCCGACGAGAACGCTCCTCGGCTTCGAGCCCTCCTGCGGGCCCACGATGCCTGCCGCTTCGAGCTGGTCCATTATGCGGCCTGCGCGGGCATACCCCAGGCCGAGTTTTCTCTGAAGATCCGAGGTGGAGCCTCTCTGGGTGGAAACGACAAGGCGGGCGGCATCGGCGAACATATCGTCGATTTTCGAGATGTCAATCGGTCCGCCGGCAGAGCCGCCTCCATCGTCCGGAGTCGGCGGAGTCGGAAGATAGTACGGAGTGGTGTAGCACTGCTTGTAGCCGTTCTGCGACTCGATGAATTTGGTGATGCGGTCGATTTCCTTCGTCTCCACGAGCGCGCACTGAACCCTTTCCATCTCCACACCGGCATAGAAGAGCATATCTCCCCTTCCGATGAGGCTCTCGGAGCCCGGAGAGTCGAGAATGGTCATCGAGTCTATCCTGGAGACTGTCCTGAAGGCGATTCTCATCGGGAAGTTCGTCTTGATGTCGCCGGTGATGACTGAAACCGAAGGCCTCTGGGTGGCGATGATAAGGTGTATTCCCGCCGCACGGCCTTTCTGCGCAAGACGGATGATGGCCGTCGAGATGCCTCTTGAAAGCGCCTTTCCTTCCTGACCGAAGCCGGAGGACATCGTAAGGTCCGCGAACTCGTCGATTACCACGACGATGTATGGCAGGAACTTGTGCCCGTCGGCAGGAGAAAGGAAGCGGTTGCGGTATTTCTCGTTGTAGTCCTTGAGCTTATTCACCCCGGCAAGAGCGAGAAGAGCATACCTTTCGTCCATCTCGACGCAGAGCGAATTGAGCACGTCGGCGGCATCCTTAGGCTTCCTTATGATGGCGTTCTCCGCCTCCTCTTCCTCGGAAGATGCGGTCGGGAGAACTGCAAGGTAGTGCTTGAGAAGCCTCTTGTAGGCCGTGAACTCCACCATCTTAGGGTCAACGAACACGAACTTGAGCTCGGAAGGGTGCTTTGCGTAAAGAAGCGAGGAAACTATAACGTTAAGCCCCACAGACTTACCCTGCTGGGTGGCACCGGCAACGAGAAGATGCGGCGCCTGGGTGAGGTCGAACACTTTTACCTTGCGGGTGATTGTGCAGCCGATTGCAACCGGAAGTTCGGCGGAAGTCTCGCGGAACGCGTCGTCGTTAAGCATCGCCTTCAGCGGCACGACGGAAGCCTTGCGGTTAGCCACCTCAATGCCCACCGCGTCGTCGAGCTTCACGACCCTCACGCCCCTGGCGCCGAGCGAGATGCCGATGTCGTTCTGAACATTCTTGATGGAGGCATATTTCACTCCCGGGGCCGGGAAGACCTTGTAGAGGGTCACGGTAGGGCCCGCCTTAGCAGTTATGTCCTCGACTTTTATGCGGAAATTGAGAAGGGTCTGACGGATGCGGTTGATGTAGTCCTGCTGCTCCTCAACCGTGACGACTGTCTGTTTGTCGGCGTAGTCCTCCAGAAGGTCGAGTGAAGGGAAGGTGTATCGCTCCAGTTCAGCCCGGTTGTCGATGCGCGGAAGTTCCTTTATGCCTTCGGTGGAGAAAACTTCTCCGGCTTCAAGACATTCGGCGACAGGAGTTTGCCCTGCGGGGACCGGATTTTCCTCAGGGGCAACTGCCGCTCCATCTGGAGAGGCCGCGCTCCCTTGAGTCTCATTCTCAGGAGATTCCGCCCCGAGCACCTCAGTTCCCTCATCCACTTCGCCGTCAAAATCAGCTCCGTCAAGGCCGTCGGTGATGTCTCCGTCAAAATCAGCCTCGTCAAGGCCGTTTGCACTGCCTTCGCCAAAATCAGCGTTCACAGGCGCAGCATCGCCCCCTTCGATTGCAAGTCTTTCGTCCTCAGAGCTTTCCGCTTTCTTTTTGCGGGAAAAGTCAAGCGAAGAGAACCAGCGGGCAAACCGTCCGCTTGCAAACAGAAGCCAGACGACAAAAAGCACCAGCAGGAAGAGTCCTGCTCCTATTTTTCCAATGAGTTTTTCACACAGATACACTCCCTCGGCTCCCGCATATCCCCCGAGTCCGCCCCCGAAATACGGGTCGGCGCTGAAAAGGGAGGAGAAGAACGCGAGGATGAACGAGAAAAGCGGCGCCGCGGCAAGAGTGAGCGCACACGGACGAAGGAAGGAGGAATCCAGAGAGCGGCGGAAAACCTTCACGGAGAGCATCCCGAGGAGCGCCACTATGCAGAAAGCCGAAAGGCCGAAGCAGCCTCCCACCAGAAACCTCGACCACCACAGCCCCACTGCGGAGCCCGCATTCTTGGGCGCAGAGGCCGAAATGTCGGCCCAGCAGGTGATGCTGTAGTCGCTTTTCCAGGTGAAAAGATAGGAAATGCAACAGTAAAGGGTATAGACAGTAAACAGCATAAGGACAAGACCCGCCACCTTACAGATGACGGATTTTGTTTCCTCAGGAAGGGCTCTGAGCCACTTCAGGGGGTTTGTGAGCTTGAATTTACGCTCGGTGTTTTCCTGCTGTTTTTCCGACAAGGCCATATTGGACGCTGTAAAATTTACTTAAATTCTATGCAACCTGCAGAACGGGACTGCCTGTTTATGCAAGCTGCAGAATGGGACTGCCTGTTTATGCAACCTGCAAGAGACGGGGCTACCTGAATTTGCGGTTGTTCTTGTTTTTCTTTCCGCTCTGCTGCTGCTTTTTCGGCGCCTGCCCCGGACGGAGATAGTTCGAGTCGGCCCCGACGCGGCTAAGCTGCATTCCCTCAGGGACTTTGATCCTCCCGTCGGAGAGCTTTTCGATGTCCTGGAAAATGGTCTCGTCAGCCACGCTGTCCTTGTTCCAGATGAGGTACTGGGTCCTCATATAGATTGCAAGAGAACGGATTACGGAGGTTTTCACCTCGCTGTCTTCCATCCCCGCAACAAGATTTATCATACTCTCGATGTTCCTTCCGTACTGGGTGGCACGAAGAGGGCGGCGCACTACCGACGGAACTTCCGGACGGGAAAGAGCCTCCTGCGGGTCGGGTGCGGGATAGGGAGAGTCGATGTCGAGAGAATAGCCGGCGATTATGTAGAGATCGTCCCAAAGCTTCCTCTCGTAGTTTTCCTGCTTGTGCACATCGGAGTTGATGATTTCCATAGCCTTCACAACTGCGCGGGCCTGCTCGCTGCGCTTGTCGCGGTCCTCGATTTTCTTCAGGCTTTCCACCATATCAAGGATGGCACGGCCATATTCCGGCTTCACAAGTCTCTCTTTTTCAGTATTATAGACCAGTGTTCTCTGTTCGTTGTCCATAAAAATTCGTTTAAGATTCTGTCCGGGTCTCTCCGCCAATGGATGACCCGTTTGCAAAAATCGCAAGTCCTACAAAGTTAGATGTACTTCGCCGTTTCTGCAAATAAAAATCATTTTTTATCTCCCGCCGACCGGAATCGAGCAAAGGACAGCGGCCTCCCCCGTCTATTCGACCTCCACGACTTTTCCTGTGCCAACATACCAGAGATACCCCTTCACATCCTCAAAGCCCATCTGGCGGTAGGCCTGCATATATTCCCCAACCTGAGCAAGATAGGAGGGCGAGGGGTGACCGAATTTGTAGTCGATAATCGTCGCAGAGACTCCATCCGGAGAGATTTCCACGCGGTCGGGGCGGCACTCCTCACCGGAGGCCGTTGCCACAGCCCTTTCATTCAAAACATTGGATGCCCCGCCGCGGAACCATCCCCTCTCCTCTCTTGCCTTCGCGATGCGGGAGGAAAGAAGCCTGGAAGCCTCCTCGGCCTGGGAAGAGGTGAGCAGGCCTTCCAGCACGGCCTTTCCAATAGCCTCCGGGAGGTCATCCTCCGTCACGATTGAGGACAGAATGTCGTGAAGAACTATGCCCCTAAGGCGCATAGACGCATCCACGCCCACCGCGCCGTCCTCCGAGAAAAAGTCGGCGGCATCCCTGTCCATCCTCAGTCGGGTCGAGTCCATCGGGAACGAAGGATAGGTGCTCTGGATGGTTTCCTCAGGGAATTTTCTCCCGTACTTCTTCTCTTTCTTTCTGAAGGCCACATCAGCTTTAGAGCAGAAATCTCCGACGGCGTATTCCGTTTTCCAGATTTTATTTTCGAGGTCCTCGCTTTTCAACCCCAAAGGGCAGGAATCGACAAAGGCGGAGAGAGCGTCGGAAGCACTGGCGATGGACGAGGAAGAAGCCTTGCCGCAGATTATGCAAAGTCCCAGAATCGGGCGGGTCAGAGCCACATACATAAGGTTCAGAGCGTCAATGCACTGATAGAGCCTTTCGTGCTCATAGACCTTGTTGAAATAGGTGTCGGCGCTCTTGGCGGAGATTACGGGCTTGAAGATCTGCCCGCTCACCGCCTTGTCAAAAGCCTTTATGACCGACTCCTCCGAAGGGGTCTCCTCGGGGAGCGCGGATGAGGGAGCCTCGGTGGCCTCGTCAGCAGGGGCAGCGTCAGCGGGGGCCTCGTCAGCTGGGGC
>CAVAMP010000009.1:4685-18003 GCA_963589825.1 Flexilinea sp.
GGGGCGGCATCCTCCGGGAGCGCGGGTTCAGCCCACTGGGGGCCGTGGCGGAAGAAGGAGATGTCCTCGATTCCGGGGATTATCACATAGGGGAACTCAAGTCCCTTGGATTTGTGGATGGTGATGATGCGGACGGCGTCCGAGGTGGCCGGAGAGGCGATTTTGAGTCCCGCCGACGCGTCTTTCCACGCACGGAGAAAATCCGCGAGATGGTTGCCGTTTCTTTCCACCCAGCCCTGCATCCAGTCCATAAACGCTTGAATATAAAGGGAATGGCTTTCCACAAGAGTCTCGTCTTTCTGCCTCATTCCGGAAATTATGCTCTCGGAAATGTTCACGAGGGAAGTCTCACCCGAAGGGGTGATGCCGACTGTTTCACGGGCGAGATAGCCTGCAACCTGGTTCTCAGGATTCTCCACCGATGAAAGGATGGAAACAAGACGGCGCACCACGATGGAGTTCCCCACTGTGAGGGAATCGTCGGAAATTACCGGAATCCCCTTTTCCATCAGCGCGGAGGCGATTTTCTCTCCCGGAGCGTTATTGCGGTTCACTATGGCGATGTCCCCGTACTCCACTCTCTTTTCCCCGTGAAGGTAAACGACTTCCTCCACAGTCCTGTCAATCACCGGGTCAGCCCCCTCCGGAACGACATCATGGTCTTTATCATAAAAACATATTTTGACCTGCCCGTGGCCGCCTTTTTTATGCGCGGCCTGCCGGACATCGGAATATATCCCACGGATCATATCCCCGCCCTCTCCCGGGAAAATCGCGGCCATCCTGTCCCTCAGAAATTCGAAGAAGCGGTTGTTGAACTCGACGATGTTCTCCTCGGTGCGGAAGTTGGTTCCGAGGGCAGGTTTGCCGTCAGGGCCGAGATACTCCCTGCTGCGCGGGAAGTCCTTCACAACCTGGGAGTTGAGAAGATCCCAGTCGGACTGCCTCCAGCGGTAGATGCTCTGCTTCACGTCACCCACCACAAGATTGTCCCGGCCGTTGTCGTCGCTCTCCCCCAGGAGCGGGCGGAAGTTCTCCCACTGCACAAGCGAAGTGTCCTGAAACTCGTCGAGAAGGAAATGGTGGTAGCGGGTGCCGGTTTTCTCATAGACAAACGGCACATCCGAGCCGTCTATGATGCGGGTAAGCAGCGCCGAGGAATCGTCCAGGCAGAGGAGATTCTTTTCCTTGAGAAGGGAGGTGAACGCCTCGGAGAGTTCCTTCGAGATGCCAAGGCCGTAGATGCTTTCGCGAATCTGGAAGGCGGTGCGATAGGCTCTGGAAAAGTCGCTTCCGAAAAGGGAAAGAAGCTCGGTGGCGGCCCTCTCGTAGTCAGCGGAAAGCCTGTCGGCAAAAGCCACGTTCGCCTTGCTGAAGAGTTTGGCCTTATCTGCAAGACCTGAGGCAAGCGTCGTTGCCGGGCCTTCAATCAAGGCCGAGGAGTCCGCGCCGGCGTATGCCCCAAGCCCCGAGAACACACCTCTTTTTGCGTCGGAGGCTTCAATGCCTGCGGAGGAGAAAACGGAGAGCACCTTCTGCGCCGCCCCCGAAACCGCTCCCGTGTAGGAGGAGACGAGATCGTCGCAGGCCTTCTTCAGAGCCCTCATTCTTTGTTTTGAATAGGCCGTGGAGAGGTTCGAGATGCCGTTTTTTGCAAGATAGGCCTTGAACTCCTGGCTCTGGAGGTCGAGCGCCGCACTGTAGAGCGTGTCCTCCAGTTTGAAATAGCCTTTGGAGGAAATCTGACTCATCATCGACTCCCTCAGCCAGCCCACGAGGTCCTTGTCGGTGGGCTTGAGAGAATCGAGCAGACGGTCCACAGACTCATTCACGATGCTCTCCTTGTCAATTTCAATCTGGTAGGAGTCGAACTGGCCCAGTTCACGGGCGAAGGAGCGGAGGACGCTCTGGAAGAACTTGTCGATGGTGCAGACCGAAAAAGCGCTGTAGTCGTTGAGAATCCCGCTCAGAAGGAGGGAGCATCTCTCTCCGAGGGTCGCCGCGTCAGGGCATATCGCCGGAACGAAATCTTTGAAATAGTCGGAGGACCCGGGGTAATGCGCCAGAATATCCAACTCCTTCACAATGCGCGACTTCATCTCGTCGGTGGCCTTGTTGGTGAAGGTCACGGCGAGGATGTGGCGGTAGGGCTGCGGCTCCTTTGAGGTGAGAAGAAGAGTGATGTAGGTCTTTGCCAGAGTGTATGTTTTGCCGGAACCGGCTGATGCTTTCGCGATGGTTATCATATCTTTCCTATTAAAATCGGACGTTTTCTTAAAATCCCCCCTCCTATCTCCCGCAGATTATCCTGAAGTCGCAGTTGGCGCAGGTGTCGGCAAGGGCGGTGCGGCGGAAGGTTGGAGAGTCGGCGGTGTCATAAATTTCGTCGAGTGTGGAGTGAAGGAGGTTGAGAGCATACTCGCTCACCTCTGACGGCAGGCTGTACTCGGAGTAGTCGCCGGAGAATATCCTCGAAATCGAATAGACCGAGTTGGAGATTCCTCGCCCGGCGAGCAGTTTCCGTCCCTTGTCGCTTTGGGTCAGCATAAGGTTGTAGATGAAAAACTGCAGCGCTATGTCCGGACGGTCTTTTACGTCAGGGCGGAAAACAGCATCGAACACGTCCTTGGCAGTCTGGGCCTTCGTCCCCTCCTTTCCCATCACCCAAAACTCCTTGTCGTCGACGCGGCCGCTCTTATAGTCCACGACCCTCACCGTGCCGTCGTCAAAACTGTCCACACGGTCTATGAAGCCCTTGAACGGATACTTTTCATCGAAGAGCTCGAACGGGAAGTTTTGCTCGAGGGCGAGCACGGTGAAATGGTCCCTGCCCTTTTTCTCCAGCACCTTCTTTTCATATTCAAGGGTCTTGCGTACATATTCCTCAATCACGCTGCGAAGCACGATGTCCTTTCCCCTGACCTCCACGCAACGGATGGCCCGACAGATTTCCGCGTCGATTTTCTCGCGAAGACGCGGAGCGAAGGCCGCTGAAAGCTTCCCGTCAAGAAAAGCCCTGTCCACCCTGCCCACAGGCTCTTTATCGGTGCCCGGGACGGTATAAATCCACTGCATCACGGCGTGGAAAACCGTTCCGAGCGTGCCGTTGTCAAGGTTGTCCACCGATTCGGCCTGGTCGCTAAGACCCAGGACGCAGCCGTAGTAGAATTTCGCCGGACAGCTGAGGTAGTTTTTCAGCGCGGTGGCGGAAAAGCGGAAATTGCTCTCCTTCAGGCGCGCAAGGTCCTCCTCCTTTTTCTCGATTTCCTTCTCGGTGTATTTCACCTCCGTAGGAGGAGAGGTGACAAAGCGGTTGATGGCGACGTTATAGAGGTATTCCAGCTGCTTCACATAGCGGCTGACCTCCCCGGAGTTAAGCCCCTCGGTGCGCGAGTCATAGAGCATCCAAACATTTTCGGCCCGCTGAATCATCCTGTAGAAGTAGTAGGCCCAGACTGAGTCCTGCCACTCGTAGGTCGGGAGCGTGAACCCCCGGCGAAGCTCAGGCGGGATGAATGAGGAGGTGAAACTCTTCCTCGGGAAAACGCCCTCGTTGCAGCTGAGGATGATGAGGTTACGAAAATCCAGCGCCCTCGTTTCCAGCGGTCCCATAATCTGAAGCCCCTTGAGAGGCTCGCCGTTGAACGGAACTGCGACAGAGCCCAGGAGACAGTCCAGAAGGCGGAGATAGGTGGACGGGCGGATTTCAAGGCGGAGAGCCTGAAGCTGCTGGACCGCCGTGAAATAGCTTTTTGCAAAACTTGCGTCAAGGCAGGCGCGGCTTTCCTCTTCACGCGACTTATCGTCCTCCTGGCGCCAGCTGCCGCCCCTGCGGAAAGAATCTCTGAAAGCGGCGGCCTCGGGGGCAAGTGCCGCGCCGATTGAGCTCAGGACGTCCTTCTGATAGTCAGCAAGACGCGATACGGCCTCAGAGGAAGGCTGTTTGAAGTCTATTCCAAGAGGAGCGAACCAGCGGGAAAGAAGCGGTGAAGAGGCAAAATCCTCGGAGCAGATGTAGCTGTACTTGTTTTTAAGGATTTCGGAGCAGACCTTTCGGTCGGCCTCGGAGGCGATGGTGCGGAAAATTCCGCTGCTCATTGCGCTGCGCACCGGACGGTGGTAGAAATAGGTCTTGCCATCCTTTGTGATGGTATTTGCCTGCGCCGCCCCCAGAAGCCTCATCAGGGCGCAGAGTTCGCTGCCGGAGAGAGGGTAGCCCATCGTGATGTTAATCTCGCCTATTTCCGTCGGGATGGAGTTCAGCACCGGCAGAAGCATTTTTTCGTCCGGAAGGACTATGGCTGTCTCAATAAGATCCGGCGTTGCAGGTTTTGCCGCATCCACAGCCAGGGTCTCCACAGAGAGCTCAGGCTCCGATTCCCTCTTCGCCGTGGTGAGCCCGAGCTTATTAAGGATGAACGGAAGCTGCTTCGCCTGCCCCACAGACGACGGAACGCTGACAAGATTGAATTTCGGGGTGGCGAGAGCCTCCCTGTCAGGGCGGAAATCCCTGTTCGGATAGGCCTTCACGTTCTGCTCCATAAAATGGGATGAGCGGTTCTGAGGGTCGCGGATCCACTCGCTCGACCAGTCCCAGCAGAACTCAGCCTGACGGGCGTCGCGAAGGTGGTTCATCAGAGCTTTCTCGCACTCGTTCAGAGCGTTAAGACCCACGAACACATATTTTTTGTCTCCGAGCCTTTCCCTCACCCCCTCGTCCAGCGAGGCGACTTCCCTGTAGATCATTCCCTCGTAGCCCAGAGAGTCGGCGCGGAGCGAAGAATTGAAGGTGGTGTAAAGTTCAAGGAGGATGTTCCATATTTTAAGGAACGAGGCCTTGATTTCCAGTTCCTTCCCGTCGCGGGAGTAGCGTCTGGAGCCCTGGGAGCCGTCCTCGGAAGAGTTCAGAGGAACGAAGTTGCGGACAAACTCCTCGATTGCTTTCCTCTGGTTTTCAGAGAGATAGCTGAAGTCATCCTCGATGTTTTTCAGGTCTGCGACATTGGTGAAAATCTGCTTCGGGTCCACAAGATATTTGTCCACATCGTTGAAGTCCGAAAGGAGCACATCGCCCCAGCAGATGAACTCGTCGAGGCTCTCAACACTCTTTCCCATCCTCGCGTAAATCCCGGAATACACCTCGTAGAGCCTCACCAGAAGGGGAATCCTGTCGGCAAGGCGGACGGAACTGAGGGAGGCGAAGAGGTCACCGACCGTTGTGCACTCGGGAAGAAGCGCAGCACGGCCGGAGCGGGCCGCGCACTCGCAGACGGCCTTTCTGAAAAAGGCCGAGGAACGGCGGTTCGGGAATACGAAGACCCGCGAGGAAAAATCCTCAAGCGGGAAATAATAATCTGCTACCTGTTTCAAGAAGGGAGTCATAGGCAATATAAATTCAATTTTTACGCAAGTTCTGACTTCAGTTTCTAAAGTATCCAAACTTTATTTTGTGCAAAGATAGTTTCCGCTTGAGCAAAACCACTGCACAAGCAGGATTTTTTTACAAAAATATATACTACAAAAATAGGATTGTCTTCCGACAATCCCATCAAATTCGAAGAAATATTTTCGGCATCAGACCTCAGTCCCCGTCCTTCATAACAAAGAAAAACCTCTCTCAGTCCTCGTCCAGCGCATCCCACAGCCTCTCCATCTGTCGGCGGTCCTTTTTGGTCGGACGGCCCGTTCCCGGGTCCCTTTTCAGGAAGAACGTTTCCACGGGAGCGTGGAGCTTGTCAAGTTCGGACTGCGGAGTGAGGTTTTCAGCATAGTCCGGGACGGTTTTCGCGCCCTGACGCTTGTCGACGAGGGCTTTCACCCTGTAGGTGTAGGTCACCGGGCCTTTGCGGACAACGATTTCATCGCCCACCCTCACCGCCTTCGAGGGCTTGACGTCGGCGCCGTTCAAACGGATTTTGCCTCCGTTGCAGGCGTCGGTCGCTTCCGTGCGGGTTTTGTAGGCGCGGATTGCCCATAGGTATTTGTCTATGCGAATCTCCTCCATAATTTTCCAGACCGGCGACTCAGACTTACTTTTAGATTTTACTTGCAGATTTTGCCTTCAATTACTCCTCTTCGCCAGGAAGAGTCGGAGCTGCTGCGGGGTCAATATACTCGTCCACGTCCTCTCTCACTCCGTCGGTCGCCTCAAGGAGGACGGTATCCGGCAGGGTCGGAACAAGGTAGAAATCAGGCATATCGGCAGGAATGAGGATGGTCTCGCCCTTGCGAAGAGTGTAGATGTCCATCTCGTCAGTGCCGAAAGCGAGAGCCGCCTTGCCCTCGTCAGTGACCGGTGCCTTAGGGACATTGATTGCCGCCGCGCCGCTCACGCACACATAAACGATGTAGCTTCCGAACTGCTCCGGGCTGAGACGCAGGGCCGCACGAAGATTCAGTTTGTTCACCGTGAACTGCGGGCACTGCACCAGAAGGTTGTTCACCGCCGTAGGGTCAAGGCTCTCCGCAGGATGGTAGAGCGAAGGATCATACTGACCGTAGTTGATGAGGTCAATCGCCTCCTCAAGGTGCATCTTGCGGGCTGTCGCAGGATTATTCTCCCTGCCCCAGTCATAGAGACGGAAAGTCATATCTGAAGACTCCTGAATCTCGGCCACGAGGATGCCGCCCTCGGCAGCGTGAACCGTACCCGGGGTTATGAAAATGGCGTCGCCCTTCCTTGGGTGGATCACATTCAGAAGCTCGTGGGCCGTGCCGGCCTTGCAGGCGGCATAGAACTCACTCGCCGAAGTCTCCTTTTTGAATCCCATATAAACCTTCGCATCAGGCTTTGAATCAAGGATATACCAGATTTCGGCCTTTCCGAGAGAGTCATACCTCTGGGCTGCCACCTCGTCGTTCGGATGGACCTGAACGGAGAGTTTCTGGTGGATGTCCAGGAACTTTATCAGCAGAGGGAACTGCCTTCCGAACCACGCATAGGCGGCGTCTCCGCTAATGCGGTCGAAATAGGTCTCCATCAGGTCGGAGATTGTGTTGCCGGCGAGCCAGCCTTCGCTCACTACGGAGTCCTGCTCGCCCATATCAGCGAGTTCCCAGCTTTCGCCGATGAGCTCGTCCTCTCCCAGATGAACCTCGTTTCCGTCCTCGTCAGCCTCGACAAAGTCCTTTCCGAGGGTCTTGATGAGGGCATTTCCGCCCCAGACTCTCTTGGAGGCGATGGGGATGAATTTCAGCGGGTATAATTGCTTTGCCATATTATTTAAGTCTTGCTCTGAGTTCGGCTCCCTGAGCCTCGTATCCAGGCTTGTTCAGCAGCGCGAACATATTCTTCTTGTAAGCCTCAACGCCCGGCTGGTTGAACGGATTCACGCCGAGAATGTAGGCTGAGATTCCGCAGGCCTTCTCGAAGAAGTAGAAAATCTCGCCGAGGTTGTACTCGTCAATCTTCTCGATGCTGACTCCAAGCTGAGGCACGCCGCCGTCGATGTGAGCGAGTTTGGTTCCGAGCTCCGCCATTGCGTTGCACTCCTCCACCCTCTTGCCGCTGAGGAAGTTGAGTCCGTCGAGGTTCTGAGGATCGCTCTCGATTACGACTTTCCTCTGAGCCTTCTCAACGGTGACGACGGTCTCCATCAGCATCCTCACGCCGTCCTGGATATACTGTCCCATTGAGTGGAGGTCGGTGGTGAAGTTCACGGATGCAGGGAAAATTCCCTTGCCGTCCTTGCCCTCTGACTCGCCGTAAAGCTGCTTCCACCACTCTCCGAGATACTGGAGCTTAGGGTTGAAGGAAACGAGAATCTCCACAGCCTTGCCGTGCTTTGAGTAGAGAAGATTCCTCATTGCAGCGTACTGCACGGCAGGATTTTCCTCTGAAGCGACTGCGCAGGCCTTTTCCATCTCGGCCGCTCCCTTGAGCATTGCGCGGATGTCGAACCCTGCGAGAACTATCGGCAGGATGCCCACCGGAGTGAGCACTGAGAAACGGCCTCCGACATTGTCCTCGATGACGAATGTCCTGTAGCCCTCCTGGGTTGAGAGGGACTTGAGCGCGCCGCGTTTTGCGTCGGTGACCGCAACAATCCTTGCGGCGGCCTCAGCCTTGCCGTATTTGTTCTCGATGTACTGCTTGATGATGCGGAAAGCCACTGCAGGCTCGGTGGTTGTGCCTGACTTTGAAATTACGACCGTAGCGACATTCCTCTCGGCGACAAGGTCCATAAGCTCGCTGATGTACTCCTCTGAAAGGTTGTTTCCTGCGAAAACAATCTCAGGAGCCGCTCCCTTTGCGGAAAGCTGCTTTGCGAAAGTGTGCGAAAGAGCCTCAAGAGCGCATTTCGCTCCGAGATAGGACCCGCCGATGCCGATTACAACGACAAGATCCACCCCACGGCCCTTCCAGTCGTCACGGATTGCCTCGCACTCGGCGATGAGCGACTCCGGAGTCTGGGAAGGAAGATGTTTCCAGCCGAGGAAGTCGTTTCCCGCTCCGCTCTCATCCTCAAGTACCTTGAGCGCATCAAGAGCCTTGAGAGTATATTCCTTTACTTCTGCATCTTTAACAAAGGAGCTGCAGCCTCCCATATTTACCTTTAACATATTGATATGTAATTAATTGTTTATATTTCCACATCCATTCGGGCGCAAAAAAATGCGCAGTCCCGGCCCCGGAGGCCAAAACCGCGCAAATTTAGGAAATTTCAGCGAATATCCTACTTATATCCCTCCGGGATTTTTGAGAATATCGCGTTGATGCGGGTCATATCGAACTTTTCGCCGCGGTTGTAGTAGTACACTCCGTTCTGCTCCTGCTCCACATCGGTGAGCTGGGTGTAGCAGTAGCCGCAGATGTTCTCAGACATTCCCAGGAGCACGTCCACGAGATCTTCGAGCCTTGTGTAGAACTCCTCGAGGGTCACCGGAGCCTTTCCGTAGCCCCAGGAAACCTTATTGTCGTTTTCGGCTTCCTTCTGCATATCCTCTTCGCTCGTCCACTTTATGCCGCCGAACTCGTCGACAAGATACGGCATCTTGCCGTCATAGTCCGGGTAATCGTATTTCCCTGCGACAGCCTCGATGTTGGTGCCGTAGTCCTTTGCGTAGTAGCCGATGCGGTTGTGGTGGTGGTAGGTAGCGAGGCGGCCGTCGCTCCAGACCCATTTGTGGAACAGCTCAGGATTCTGCTCGTAGTCGTGGTAGGTCCAGATGTCGGTGGCGGTAGAAAGCACTCCGCCGCTGCAGATGCAGACAGGACGGGCAGGATCAAGATGCTTGGTGACGGAATAGATGTCCCCGAGAAGGCGCGGATACTGAACATTGTCCGGAGCCCACTCCTCGTTGAACGGAGTCCACGCGATGATTGAAGGGTGGTTGCGGTCCCTCTCCACGATCTCAGACCACTCGGAAATGATGTTGCGCTGAGTTTCCGCGAGGTTGGTGTTCTCGCCCCAGGATGAGAACTCGCCCCATGTGAGGTAGCCCAGGCGGTCGGCCCAGTAGTGGAACCTCTCCTCGAAAACCTTCTGGTGGAGACGCGCACCGTTGAAGCCCGCTTTCTGAGACATCTCTATGTCCTTGCGAAGAGCCTCGTCGGAAGGCGCAGTCCACTGGCTGTCAGGGTAATAGCCCTGGTCGAGGACGAAACGGAGATAGCGCGGAGAATTGTTGAGATAAATCTTGTTGCCTTCGATGTGGATTTTCCTCATCCCGATGTAGGAAGCCACCTCGTCAAGAACCTTTCCGTCCTTGTCAAGAACCTGATACTTAATGTCATAGAGGAACGGATCCTCAGGAGACCAGAGGCGGAACTTCTTCAGAGGAAGAACCACGACCGAGGTGTTGGTGGCCTTGACGCTCTTCTGAGCCACAGGCTTTTTCGGCGATGAAGGGTCGGTGACGGTGACTTTCAGAGTTGCGGCGCCCTCGCCATAGAATGAAGGACGCACGACGATCTGGCTCTGGTCTATGTCGGCGGTTGCCTGAACATCTCTGAGGCCGTTCCCGTCAACAGGTTCCATCCAGACTGTCTGCCAGATGCCCGTGTTGCGGGTGTAGCTGCAGCCGTGGGAGCGAAGCTGGAGAGACTGTTTTCCGGCAGGCTGAGTGCCTGAACGGAGGTCGCTCTGGGCATAAACCACGAGGCTGTGGGTCTTGCCGCTCTGAACAAAGCGGGTGATGTCAACGGAGAAGGAAGATGTGCCTCCGAAATGCCTTCCGGCAAGACGGCCGTCAATGTAAATCTCCGCCTTATAATACACTGCTCCGAAGTTCAGCCGCACATTGCGTCCTTCCCACTCCGCAGGGATTTCAAGCGGACGCTGATACCATATTCCGGTGATGAAGTCGGTGTGCTCCACCCCTGAAAGTTTGCTCTCCGGAGAGAAAGGGACGAGGATTTTTCCTTCGCTGAAGCCCTCTGAAGCAGGGTAGCCCTTCTCATATCCGGCGGCAACAGGGTCGAGAGTGTAGCTCCACTCTCCGTTGAGATTCACCCAGTCAGCCCTTTCAAACTGAGGACGCGGATACTCCGGACGCGGGATTGAGTTCCCGGCAGAGAGGCTCTGCGAGGAAAAAAACGCGGCAAAAAGCGCTGCCGCTGCGACTAATCTTTTGAGTTTCATTTTATTTAGCTTTATCTTAACTTATTATGTGTCAATTATATATAATCAATCCAAGTGCCATCAGTAAAAGAACCTGCGCTCGGGTTTGAAGGCTACCCCGAAGCGGAGCATAACCCTATCGTTGTGAAGGTCCGGGATGAAATCCTTCATAGCATCGCGTCCGTAGATGCACTCGAGAAAAAGATAGGGCGCAACGCTGTTGTGGCCGAGGCGGCAGTACATTTCCAGCCCCACATCGGCCCTTCGGAACCAGTCCGTTGGAGTTACGGTCAGGGCTGCGGTAATAATATCGTTCTTGCTGCACCAGAAAGCCGAAAATGAGCAGAAACCGAATAGCTCCATAACATTGTGGATGTCGTCCCCCATATACCCGAACCCATACCAGGCCTTTGCCTGAAGCGAAAACTGCGACCAGTTGTGGACATATTGGGCGTAGAGGTTGTTGGTGGAGCGGGACTTGTCCCCGTCGCGGCCGTTGGATTTGTGCTCGAATCCCGTGCGGATCATATTCCCGGAGGCGGGGTGCTCCCAGCTGAAATGAAGTCCGGGGTTGTACCAGTTGTCATAGAAAGGGCTCGAGGGAGCGAAAAGGCTCCAGAGCGAAGTCTGGGTGTAGGTGCCGTAAAGCTGCATAGTCTCGTTCGCCCAGAAGGTTTTTCGAAGGCTTATGCGGAATTTCACATCGGAGTTCTGCGCCGAAGGGGTCTCGGAGAGCGGAATCCCGGCCGAGAAGTACATCGGAGTGTAGGGTTCAAACCAGTTCAGGGGGGAACCGTTACCGTCTCCGTCTCCCCCGAAAGCGACGCCCTGCCAGCACAGCAGAGCCAATACAATAAGACCCGTTTTTTTCATCTTGGCGAAGGTACGACTAAAATCTGACAAACCGAAAAAAATGGCTAAATTTGCAGGATTTTCCCCCATTCGGGGATAACTCCAGGCTAAAGGTAATGAATGCCAGATGCCATCAGAGGACGGATTATTATAAACTGAGTTAGATATTTGCAAAAACATAGATAATAGGTGCTATGAACAGTTTACGGCCGATAACGGATGAAAAAAGACCGAAGGTATATATCGAAACCTACGGATGCCAGATGAATGTCAATGACAGCGAAGTCATACTCTCCATTCTTCAGAAGGAGGGATATGCGCTGACCGAGGATATGGACAAGGCAGACGTGATTCTGGCGAACACCTGTTCAATCCGTGACAACGCCGAGCAGAGGATTTGGGGAAGGATTGAGCAGTTCAGGCTCCAGAAAAAACGCGACCCGAGGGTCATCATCGGCATCGTGGGCTGTATGGCCGAGAGGCTGAAGGACAAGCTGCTGGAAAAGGTGGATGTCGTTGTGGGCCCGGATGCCTACAGAAGCCTTCCCTCTCTTTTGAGGGATGTGCGTCCGGATTCTCCGCAGATTAATGTCCTGCTCTCCCGCGAGGAGACCTACGCCGACATTTCACCGGTGAGGCTCGACCGCAACGGAGTGTCGGCCTACATCTCGATTATGCGCGGATGCAACAACGTATGTTCCTACTGTGTAGTGCCTTACACCCGCGGAGCCGAACGCAGCCGCGACCCTCATTCGATTGTCCGCGAGGCGAGGGAGCTGTTCGAGAACGGCTACAGGGAGGTGAACCTGCTGGGCCAGAATGTGGATTCCTATCTTTGGAAGGAATGTCGCGCTGAGGGCGCTCAGGAGGGCATTTCAGAAGGCGCTCAGGGAGGCATTTCAGAAGGCGCTCAGGAGGGAGTTTCGGAGGGCAATGCAGCGGGCGGCGAAGTCGTTAATTTTGCTCGGCTTCTTGAAATGGTCGCAGCCATAAGCCCGGATCTTCGCGTGCGCTTTTCCACCTCCCATCCTAAGGACATCAGCGACGAAGTCATCCGCACCATCGCCGCCCACGGGAACATCTGCCGCCACATCCATCTCCCGGTCCAGAGCGGTTCGAGCGCGATGCTGGAGAAGATGAGAAGAAAATACGACAGGGAGTGGTACCTCGAAAGGGTTGCGAAAATCCGCGAGATTATGCCTGACTGCGGCCTCTCAACCGACGTGATTGCAGGTTTCAGCGGCGAAACGGAGCAGGACCACAAGGACACCCTCTCCCTCTTCGAGCAGGTCTGCTTCGACTCGGCGTTTATGTTCCAGTACTCCGAAAGGCCCGGCACCCTCGCCTCCCGCCACTATCCTGACGATGTCCCGCCCGAAGTGAAGACCGCCCGCCTCAACGAAATCATAGCTCTGCAGACCCGTATGAGCCTAAAGAGCAATCAGCGGGACCTTGGCAAGACCTTCAAGGTTCTAATTGAAGGAGCGTCAAAGCGCAATCCGGACGATCTCTGCGGCAGGGCCGGCAACAACAAGATGTGCGTCTTCCCTTCAGAGTCCGCATCCAGAAAAGCCCGCGGGATGGAGCCGCTCCGCCCCGGAGACTATGTCAATGTAAAGGTTCAGGACTGCACCTCCGCCACCCTCATCTGCAAAATCGCAGACTAATCAAAGTAGCAGCAGGACGGCGAAGATATAGAGGAGGAAGCCCTGGAGGGCCAGGCTGCCGTGGGACTGGTTTTCGACGGCAAGAGTCACAGGATCTTCAGCCTTTGCCGCGGCGAGGTCCTCAGCCGAAGGGCGCAGAGTGTAGGACCACTTCTGGACTATGGTTCCGTCGCTGAGGAACGTTACTCCGCCGTTGGAACGGTTGAGCGTCGCAAGAGTCTTGTAATCAGAATAATA
>CAVAMP010000009.1:18081-59956 GCA_963589825.1 Flexilinea sp.
AACGCCCTCCAGTGCTCCCTGGGGCAGAAAATCGTCCGATGCGACAAGAAGCAGAGGCTTGAAACCCTCCCCAGCGGCATCCTCAAGGACTTTCCGTATGCCACAGAAACGCTTCTCTGAAAGCGGCCTGTAGACCGAAACCGCCACAACATCCCCCAGCAGAGGCACAGTGTCGCAGTATTTTCCTTCCGCGTCGGTGAGCGAAAGCACCGCCCCGGAGTTGAACCCGCCGGAAGCTATCCTCGAATCCACAAAAGTCCAGCTGCTGTCCGGAAGGTCCTCGAGTGAAAACGCCTTCTGAACCCCGTCCTTTTCATATATGAACTCCGGTTCGGCAAACTCCCCTGTCTCGGCGTCCTCCGCTCCCTGAAGAGGAGTCCCCGTCTTGAACGCCGTGTAGTCCTTCATCGGCAGACCTATCATCGAATAGGTAGCGAGCGCCACAAGAGAGCAGGCCGCGATGGCGAACGAGACATATTTCACCTTCACCGGCTTGTCCAGCTCCTTCATCGGGATGAACGCGAAGCAGCAAAGAGCGCAAAGGATTAGGTTCTTTATAAATGTCTGGGAATGAGTAAGATGCAGGGCCTCCCCGAAGCATCCGCAATCCATAGCGGGATTGAAAATGAGAAGAATGAGGGTGAGGAGAGTGAAAAAGGCGGTGAGGACGCAGGTGGCAATCCCGGTGGCCTTGCGCCACACCCCGCTCATAAGCGCCGCCCCGATGATGGCCTCGGCGAAGGCGAAACTCTCTCCGAAAACGACTGCCGCCCCGTCGAGAAATCCCAGATGGAGGAACGCCAGATAGGATTTCATTATGAATCCTGTGCCCACAGGGTCCATAAGTTTCAATATCCCCGAAAGGAGGAAAACCGCCCCGAGAAGGAATGCGCAGAAGCGGCGGAATATATTGTAATATTTCATCGATTTCGACATAGCCGTTCTATAATTTTTTGAAGTTAAACCGGCTTTTATTCGGCACGGCTGCTCAAAGCCCCGTCAACAACTGCTTTGATTTTCTCGAAAATGGCATCCGGCTGGAGCATTGCCCCGTCAGAGGCCGCGCAGTCCACCCGGATGAAATGGGGATCGAGTTCGCACTGGCGAAGATAAACCTCCCGGACCCTGCGCTGGAAGGACATATCCGCCTCGTGGATGTCACGGCCGCCTTCGAGGTAGTCGCGGTCGCCCCCGCAGCGCTCTGCGGAAAGTTTTTTCTCCACAAACCCCGTCGGCACATCGAGGAATATGTTCAAATCCGGCCTCGGTAGGTCGAACTGTCCGTATTCCGTGTTGCAAATCCACTCTCTAAGATCCTCTGACTCAGAGGAATTGGAGAGTTTCGCGCACTGATAGGCAATGTTTGAATAGACATATCGGTCCAAAAGCACATTGCCCCCCTCGGCAAGGATTTCCCTCATCTGCACTGCCGCTCCGTGACGGTCTTCGGCAAAAAGGAGCGCCACCAGCTGAGGGTGCACGGCGTCGTTCCCCCCGAAATCTCCGCGAAGGAAACGGGAAATCAGCTCCCCATAAACCGGGGCGTCATAGCGCGGAAAATGTATATATTCCAGTTTCTGGGGCAGTCTGCCCAGATATTCTCTGAGTTTTCTCACCTGGGTGGATTTACCCGACCCGTCGAGGCCTTCGATGACGATAAGCATATTCTATTGCGTGTGCTAACGGATTTTTTTCTAATTTTGTCCTGTTTGAACATGAGGAGGAGTCCCCCCGGTTCAAAGTTGCAAAAATACGAAAATTATGTCAAAAGAAAATATGAAATCGGGAGCCGGGGACTTCGCGCCGAAGAACCCTTGTCAGCATCGCCCGCAGATTATGGGCATCCTCAACATCACGCCTGACTCTTTTTTCAGCGGAAGCAGGAATATGGGCGAGGACGGGAAGGTGAGAGTGGCGGAGGCCGTTGAAAGGGCCGTCGGGATGGTCCGAGAGGGGGCCGACTACATCGACATCGGCGCCTGCTCCACCCGCCCGGGCTCGGAAAGCGTCTCGCTGGAAGAGGAATGGAGACGCCTGGGGGCCGTTCTTGTGCCCGTAAAGGAGGCGATACTGAGGGAATGCGGGATAACTGGCGGCTCAGAGAAGGAAGATGGCGCCCCCAAGAGCCGGGAGAGAGAGGTTAAAATCTCGATAGACACATTCAGGGCGGAGATAGTTCGGCGCTGTCTCGGGGAGATAGGACCGATTACGGTGAACGACATTTCAGCCGGCGAAGACGACCCGGGGATGCTCCCTCTTGTGGGCGCTGCCTCGCTGGAATACATTGCGATGCACAAGCGGGGCAGTCAAACTGATATGCAGGGCCTCTGCGATTATCCCCGGGGAGTCACAAGTGCGGTGAAGGAGTATTTCGAAGATTTTGCCGCAAAAGCCGCCTCGTTCGGCATCCGGGACTGGATTCTGGACCCGGGTTTCGGCTTTGCGAAAACGGTGGAGCAAAATTATGAGCTTCTCGAGGCTCTCGGCGAGTTCAAGCCCCTCGGCCACCGGATCCTTGTCGGCATTTCCCGCAAAAGTATGATTTACCGTCCTCTCGGCCTCACCCCTGAAGACCCGCGCGTGCTCGAGGAGACCACCCGCCTGCACCGCAGGGCCATCGCCCTCGGAGCCGACATCCTGAGGGTTCACGATGTCGCCGAGGCCCGCCGAGTGCTGGACTCAAGTTTCGCACTTGCATAAAGATAGTGACAGATGAACTATAACGACCCGATTGTTACCGAGAAGACCGTGTTTGCACGAAACTGCGAGGTGCGGCGCATTGACCGCGCCGCGGCGGACGCTTTCATCTGTGAGAACCACATCTATGGGAAGGCGGCCTGCAGGCACTGCTACGGGCTTTTCCGCCGTAGGGCTACCGGCGCTGCTGAGCTACGGGGGTTAAGCGGAGGAAAAGAGCCATTGGCAAGGAGCGGGGGGAATGCCACTGCGGGTTTGGCGGGGAAGGATGGCGCTCCTGAGGGCGAGCTGGTGGCGGTGGGATGCTTTTCAAATGCGCGAAGATGGGTTAAGGGCGAGAGGACCGTCTGCTCCTACGAGTGGGTGAGGTATGCTTCGCTGCGGGACACCAGGGTCGTTGGCGGAATGGGGAAAATCCTCAAGGCGTTCATCGAGGAGGTGCATCCGGACGATGTTATGACCTACGCCATTTCCTCCGTCGCGCCGGGCAGGGAGACCCGCGAAGGAGTTGAAGCCGAGGGGAACGCGTTCCGCCGGCTGGGATTTACGGAAGAGGGGCGCAAAGAGTTCCCGTCAAGGATTCCCGGCGTGGAGACCCCTTCGGTCAGCATCAAGTTCCGTCTGAAACTCACGCAATGGTAAACTATCTGCCCCGATAGGAATCTACCGCTTTACGTACTGACCCCTCGGCAAGTAGCAGCCTCCTCGCTTCATCCGCGTCCTGCAGCCCCGTTTCCGCCATAATCATCCCCACTCCCCTCTCCACAAGCTTGCGGTTGGTTAGCTGCATATCCACCATCCGGTTCCCCCTCACGTGACCCAGGCGAATCATCACCGCCGTGGAAATCATATTCAGAACAAGCTTCGTTGCCGTTCCGGCCTTCATTCGGGTGCTTCCCGTGACAAACTCCGGCCCCACGACAACTTCAATCGGAATCTCCACCTCTAAGGCAAGCGGGGAGTCAGGGTTGCAGGTTATGCAGGAGGTAAGAAGCCCTCTGCTTCGAGCCTCCCCCACTGCCCCTACAACATACGGTGTCGTTCCCGAAGCCGCAATGCCCACGAGGGTGTCCTCCGGCGTAGGGGAAAACTTTTCAATGTCCTTCCAGCCCTGCACAGGATCGTCCTCGGCATTTTCAACAGCCCGCCGGATTGCTCCGTCGCCTCCCGCGATGAGTCCGATTACAAGGTCGAACGGAGCGCCGAAAGTCGGGGGCACCTCCGATGCGTCCACAACTCCGAGCCGTCCGCTGGTCCCAGCGCCGGTGTAGAAAAGCCGTCCGCCCCTTTTCATCCTCTCCACTATGCCCTCGACAAGTTTCTCAATCTGCGGAATCGCCTTCCCCACTGCCTCCGGGACGCCCCTGTCCTCGCTGTTGATACCGCGAAGAATATCCCTTGTGGACATCGTCTCAAGGTCATTGAAATTTGATGACTGTTCTGTTATTTTCATTTATCCAATCAACTTTTGCAAGTATCTAACTTATTTATATATAACCCTTTCCCCTCTAATCAAACTCTCAAATCCCACGCACTTTTTCCCTCACTGTCCGGAGAAAATTTTATAAATTGCATCTAAATGACTCAGAGTTAATACCTTACAGGCGCGGAATTATTTTTTGATTAGGCCACGGAGCCTGCCCGCCGCTTCCGCTCCGAGGCGGGATTTCACCTCGATGTGCTCCCGGATGGACTTCACGAACGAGTTGGACTCGAAGCCGGAGCCGCGGACCTGCTCGAAATCCTCCCTGCGCCTTTGCTCCCCGCCGTCCGCGCCGAAACTTGTCATCGCCGAAAGGCTGAACTCCTTGCGCGCATCCTCATAGACAAGATTGTCGAGGGCCACCACGGAAGTCTTCCAGCGGTCCACGAGCGAAAGCATATCCTCCACTCCCGCCTCGGAAAGGTCCAGACCGTAATATTCCCGGATTATCCTGTAGGCCCAGGTCCACTCGTACTCGTAGTATCGGCGGTGAATCTCGGCAAAGCCCTCCGTGATGCTGTCCACTGAGGACACCTCCCCGCTTTGGATTTTATCCATAAGAGCCTCCACTGCGGAGCGCGGCGCGATGAGTCCCGAGAGGTCCACCCAGTGGACAAGACCGGTCTGGGAGGCTGGCCGAAGAGCCTCGTGAAGCTCGTCGAGACTTCCGAACGAAGAGCTCATCAGTCTGGAAATGAACGAGTTGCCGAGGAATTTGTCAATTGCGAGACCGTAGTAGCGAAGACCGTTCTGAAGCGAGCTCCGCTTTATGACCCCGCTCTGATAGGAGTAGGACGAGGAGGTCTCGCCGGAAGTCTTTTGAAGGTTTTGGAGAATCTCCCGTGCCCGGAGCATCTTGTTCACGGTGTAGGGGCTGAGGAGGTTGTAGTTTATCATATCCAGCTTGTCCGGGTCCTTCCTCCCGTCCCTCTGAGGCCATTTTTTGGCGTCGCGGATTGTGCCGACGGACTTCAGGTTCGCGCCCGGCATTATGTAGGATGTACCCTGATTCTCAATAAGATAGGAGAACGGAAGATCGGAAGTGTCCTGATGGCTCACGTGGCGGCCCATCACAAGGGAGAACGCGCCCACCTTTGCCGGCCAGAGGATGTAGGAGTCGGAGGAAGTCTTCGCGCCCCTCTCCATAATGCCCTGATGGATAGGGCCAAGCTTGTACATATGGTTGCTCTGGTTCGAACCCGACCCGGCGTTCATAAACGAGAACATTCCCGCGATGAGGAGCGTGGATTTGTGGTGGGTGACGGTGTAGGGACCTGCGAAAATCGCGCACGCCTCGCCGTTCTCCCCCTGACAGTTGCTGAAAAACAGGGAGTCGGAAGCTGAGTAGTTGTGGCCCAGGTGGCAGGCCTGCCCGATGAAGCAGCGGGAGAAAGTCACGGCGTCCTCAACGGAGGAGCCGCTGCTGATTATGAAATCGTCCCCGATAACCCCCACTCCGATGTGCACCGGAGCCACTTCATTTGAGTTGATGCTGCCGTTCTTGAGCCTCGAGGCCCCCTCAATCTTGCAGCAGTCGCCCACTTTCACGTTCTTTATATAGCCGGCATCCACGATGACGACCCCCTTTCCGATGTGCCCCACCGAAGAAGAGACTTTCTCCACATACTCCCCGATGAGCCTGCGAAGACTCGCGATGAGCTCCGGGCGGTGGCGGTAAAGAGCCATAATGTATGCGGTCTGGGCGGTCAGGCGGTCGAAAATCACCACCTCGCGGCCCCCGGTTTCGTTCAGGACCGCAGCCTCAACCCCGTTTCCGAAGGATGAGACCCCGTCGGTGAGGATTATGTCCACATTCTCGATGAAAGTGCCGTCGCCGATTTCGTAGTTGGCGATGTAGTTCTTTACGTTTTCAATGCAGCAGTCGTCCCCGAGCGTTACGTTGTGAAGCGTTGCGTGGTAGAGTCCGGAGTGCTTTTTCATCCCTCCGGCAAGCGTAAATTCCTTGTTGAACGCCCCGATGCGCACCCTTCCGGAGAACCGCACCGAACGCACGAAGAGAGTTGAAAATCCTTCGCCCACCTCAACCTCGTTCCAATCCGCCGCGCTGCAGGCTTGCCCCTCAAGGGCACGGATTTCTTCCGCCGTCAATTTTCGATATTTCATAAGCCGTTGTCAGTTAATTATTTATAATCGTACAATTTTATCCCATCTCCCGAACTCATTCAGAATCCGCAGCAGGCAGACCCTTAATCGCTGCGGAAACCTCCTCGTAGCCATAGCCTCTTCCTAGAGCGAAGCGGATGAGCTTGAGCCTCCACTCGGGGTCTCCTTCAAGAGCGTGGCGCTTCACCTGAAGGATTTTCTGCAGCCTTCCCCGAGCCGCCTCAGAGTCAATTTCCGCGAGTCCCGAGTCTATATCCTCCCGTCCGAGACCCTTCCCGGAGAGGGCATAACGGATTTTCACCGCTCCCCATCCCGAAATGGAGGCCTTCTCGCGTGCGTATGCGGCGCAGTAGCGCTCATCATCCACATAGCGGTCACTCACCAAAGAAGAAACCACCTTTTCGGCCGCCTTCTCGTCCCCGTCAAGAGCCTTCAGAGCCTTCTCGCGGACATCCCCGGTGCAGTATTCCCGCTTGCTGCACTGCCCCTGCAGCCTTGAGAGCACTTTCTGTATTTTCTTATCTTCTTCCATAGCTGTCTTTAAAAATCCGCCTACGCCGCCGCCCCAGCCGCCGATATCCATCCCCAGAAGCCATTCCAGGGAGCCACCCATTCCGGAGGCTAAAAATCATATCCCAGGCTCACATAAGCCCCCACCTTGCGGGTGAGCGAAGACCAGTGAACATTCGCCGAAATGGGGCCGAAAATGGTCCTGTAGGAATACTGAAGCCCCTCGCCGAAAATCCATCTTCCCTCCTTTATGTTCTTGAAGTTCTCGTTGGTAAACGCCACATTATTAATCAAGGTCACATAGTGGTTTTTGAGGAAATTGACGCGGAAATCCACCCGCGCCATCGTCACCCTGCGGTCAACTACAGCCGCATTCGTGAAGCCGACAAAAGGCAGCTGCTGCTCAAAGTAGCGCCCAGCAATCGAGCCTCCCAGCACATTGGAATAGACCAGCGGGGCATCGTCTCCGAAAAGGTACCGAAGGTTCACCGCCGGGATGACCGCGAAGTACTTTCCACACGGGATGACAGCCTTGAAATCCGCGCTCAGGGCGTGCAGACCGCCATTTTGAATGTGAGATTTGAAATCGGTGAAAGTCCAGTCGTAGCCGAGAGAGAAACTCAGGCCCTTGCTCGGGAAATATCCGTCGTCAAAAGTGTCGACGAAGGCGTCAGCGAAAAGCGACATATAGTCCGTAGTGGGGTTCATCGCCCGGTAACCCTCGGAGTAGTAGGAACTTAAGAACGGATTTGCGGAGTTGTCGCAGAAGAGGTCGTTCTTCACTCCGAGCTGGATGTCGAAGTAGGACCACTTCAGGCCGGAGATGTAAAAAGACTGTCGGGAGGAGAAGTAATCCACTGACGGCCAGTCGTTTGAGGCCTGAAACATCTTCGCCTGAGTCCACCTTGCATTGGCCTGGAGATTCACCGTCGGGAAATACGGGGAGTCGTAGGAGTAGTGCAGGTCGAAGTAGGCGTTGCGGCTCACGCGGGTGCTCAGATTAAGGGTCGAACCCTGCAGCCTGTGGGCGAAAAGTCCAACGTTCAGAGCCGCGCAGACAAGTTCCTCAGTATCGCCCCTCACGCCGATTCCGAGCTGGTGCACAGGACCCTTCTTGCAGGTTATGTCGAGTTCGAAAGGCTCCTCGGTGCCGTGGAGCTCGTAGGTGACATAGTCGTAGGCTCCGGTGGCATAGACCTGGGCAATCGCATCGGAAATCCTGTCGTTCGAAAGCAGGTCGCCGGCGTGGATGCCGAGTTTTTTCTGGAGAATCTTGAGCTCGTCGCCCTCAACCCCGAGAATCCTCACTTCCCGGATGCGTACCGGAGTGTTGCGGAGGTTGATTGCCCGCCGTTTTGTAATCCGGAGCGAGTCCTCCCCCACTCTCGCCTTCACCGCACGAAGCAGAGAATCCTGCTCCCGTGCCGCCGTAAAGCCGTTTTTAATGAGCTTGTCTATGTTTTCCGGAGAGAAACTGAGCATATTCAGTCCCTCGAGATCCGGTTTTATGGTAACATCCGGGATGTGGACATTCCGCTCATAGACCTCCCTTCCGAACATATCCATACTCTGGGAAATCACGTTTCCGATGTTGCGGATGGTGGAGGCGTCCTTTGAAGGGGAAGTCACATCCACTCCGATTATTATGTCCGCACCGATGTATTTTGCGAGCGCCGTAGGGTAATTGTCCCTCATTCCGCCGTCAACGAGCACCATCCCCTTGTATTTCAGAGGGGTGAACACGCCCGGGATGGACATCGTGGCTCTGAGCGCCGTATTCATCGGGCCCTCATACCAGACTTTCGTCTTTCCCGAACCGAGCTCCGTGGAGATGCAGGCATACGGGACAGGCAGGTCGATGAAGTTCATCTCGTCCTGGTAACCCACTGTGAGAGAGCTGAAAAGGTTGCTAACATTCTGCCCATAGACATATCCCGAAGGCAGACTTCCGAGAAGATTGTCCCTGAAAACATCCGGGGAGTCGTCGTCGCGGGAGCCGCTGATGTGAAAGTCGGAGTGACGGCGGGGAGTGGAAGCGTCGCGGGTGCTCGTAAGGTAGTAGAAAGGCATAGAAAGGAGATATTTCTCCTTGTATTTCACCTGCTGATAGGAGCTGTAGGAGCGGGGAAGCTTGTCCCGCATCATCGAAGTCCAGTTGATGCTGCGGATGAGGGTGTCAATCTGGTCGTAACGGTAGCCCATCGACACGAGTCCGCCCATAAGTCCGCCCATACTCGTTCCGAGCACAAGGTCCACCGGAATTTTGAGCGAATCGAGATAGTGGAGCGCACCGATGTGGGCCGCTCCCTTCGCGCCTCCGCCGCTAAGAACGAGGGCGACTGTGGGGCGGTGCTGCCGGATGGAATCCAGACGGGCGCGCATCATCATAATTTCCAGCGAGTCCCTTTCCGGGCTTATGCTCCTGTCGAGGTAGGAAAAGAGGGGCTCAACGCCGCTGGAGGCTCTTTTTTCAATGGCTACGGAGTCCACCTGAGCCGATGTGGGTTCCTCCCTTAAAGCAGTCCTGGCCGAGGAGGAGTCCTCCGGGGAGGTAGTCTGCGCAAAAGCGGACACTCCGCTCCCGAAAAAGCCCAGAAGCAGGCAGCAGACCGATATATGTAAAAACCTCTTCATTCTATTCCTTATTTATTCTCCCTTAGGAGTATCCTTCTCCTGAAGGCTTGGATTCTCACGCGCAGGCGCCTTCTCTTTTGAATGTTCCCCTGCAAGCAGTCCGCAGGCGGCAAGGATGTCCTCCCCGCGCGATGCCCTCAGAGTGGCGGTCACCCCTCCGTCGCAAAGATGGCGGCGGAACGCTTCGATGACAGGGGCGGGCGAAGTAGTGTATGGGAAATCCGGGATCTGATGGAAACGGATGAGGTTCACCCGGCACTCGAGATGGCGGAGAAGATGCAGCAGGGCATCGGCGTGGCGGAGAGTGTCGTTGAAGCCGTTGAACATAATGTACTCGAAGCTGACCCTCCTCTGCCCGGAGAAATCATATTTTTCCAGAAGGCGCACCACCTCGGTGATGGACCAGGCCTTCTGCGAGGGCATAATGCTGAGCCTCTCGGGCGGAAAAGGATTGTGGAGGCTCACCGCGATGTGGCAGCGGCTCTCCTCGAGGAACCTCTTCAGCGCAGGCAGCACGCCGATTGTGGACACGGTAATCCTCTTCGGGCTCCACGCGAATCCCCACGGGGCGGTCAGCACCTCTATTGCCCTCATCACATTGTCGTAGTTGTCCAGCGGCTCGCCCATACCCATAAAAACGGCATTGGTAAGAGACTCGCTTTCGTCCACGCTCACAAACTGCGAAAGAATTTCTGCGGCTGAAAGGCTTCCGTGAAAGCCCTGACGGCCGGTCATACAGAATTTGCAGCCCATCTTGCAGCCCGACTGCGACGAGACGCAGAGCGTCGCCCTGTCCCCGTCAGGAATCATCACCGCCTCCACAGCCGACTCCTCCCCCTTTTCACAGACCGGGAAAAGATATTTCTTGGTCCCGTCGGCGGAGGTGAGGGTCTTCAGAGGGGCAGTGACCCCGATTTCATACTTTTCGGAGAGCTTTTCGCGGGCGGCCTTGGAGAGATTTGTCATCGCTTCGATCGTTCGCACCCGCTTCTGATAGAGCCACTGCGCCATCTGCCCCGCCGTAAATCGCGGCAGACCGAGCGAGAGCGCAACCTCCTGCAGCTCCTCCAGATTCTTTCCCAGCAGTTTTTCCTTTGCCATTTTATTTCACTTTTCCTGTAAGGCCCAATTTGGTCATCAGCGCGGAAGGCTGCGGATCGTGCCCGCGGAAATTGCGGTAAAGCACCGCAGGGTCCTCCGAGTCGCCTTTGGAAAGGATGTTGTCACGGAAACTGTGGCTCACCTCGGTGTTGAAAATGCCCTTCTCCTCGAAAAGCGAGAAAGCGTCGGCCTCAAGCACCTCAGCCCACTTGTAGGAATAATATCCTGCGGAATATCCGCCTGAGAAAATGTGCGAGAACGAGGTGGAAGTGCAGGTCTCCGGAATTGAAGGCATAACCGAATACGGCTCAAGCGCCTTTTTCTCGAACGCCTTGACATCTATATCCTCCGGAACCGCAGTGAGAGTGTGCCAAGCCATATCCACGATGCCGAACTGGAGCTGACGCACCTGTGAGTAGCCGGCAAGATAGTTTTTCGCAGCGACTATCTTCTCAATCAGTTCGCCCGGAATCGGCTCGCCGGTCTTGTAGTTCTTTGCGAATGTGTTGAGATATTCCCTCTCATAGCCCCAGTTTTCCATAATCTGGGAAGGCAGTTCCACGAAATCGCGGGCCACGGATGTTCCGGTGATGGAAGGATAGCGTCCCTCGGCGAGCATCCCGTGAAGGGCGTGGCCGAACTCGTGGAGAAGGGTCGTGAACTCGTAGTGGGTAAGCAGCGCAGGGGCGGTGGAAGTCGGTTTGCTGAAGTTTGTGACTATGCTGATAAACGGCCTCTTTTCAACTCCGTCGCGGATGCTCTGTCCCCTGAACTCGGTCATCCACGCGCCTCCCCTCTTGCTCTCGCGAGGGAAAAAGTCGGCATAGAAAAGTGCCTTGTGAACGCCCTCTGAGTCGGTCACATCGTAAACGCTCACATCCTTATTGTAGCCCGGAATGTCCTTCCTCAGGGTGAAATTGAGTCCATAGAGTCTGTGGGCAAGGTCGAACACGGCCTCGACGCAGTCGTCCAGGCGGAAATACGGCTTCAGAAGCTCCTCGTTAAGGGAATATTTAGCCTCCTGATAGCGCTCTGACCAGAACGAGAAGTCCCACGGCATCAGCGCGCAGTCATCGAATCCGTTGGCGCGGGCATATTCGAAAATCTCGTTAACCTCCTCGCGCGCGAAGGGAAGAGAAGGTATCATAAGCTCCGCAAGGAATTTCTCCACCGTAGGGGTATTCTTAGCCATTTTGTCCTCAAGAGCATAGTCGGCGTAGGTCTTGTAGCCGAGAATGTTCGCCTGCTGCAGACGGAGCGAAGCGATTTTCCGCACGTTCTCCACATTGCTGTTCTCCCCCTCGACGGCGCGGGTGTTGTAGGCCATATAAAGCTGTCGGCGAAGATCCCTGCAGCGGCTGAACTTCATAAAAGGACTGTAGCTCGGATAATCCAGCGTAAATGCCCATCCCTCAAGGCCTTTCTCCTTCGCGGTCTCGGCGGCAGCCTCAACGACGTATGATGGAAGTCCGTCCAAAGAGGCGGAGTCAGTGACATTCAGAGTGTAGGCGTTTGTCGCCGCAAGAAGGTTCTTCCCGTAGGAAAGACTCGCGAGCGAAAGCTCCTCACTGATGCGGCTGTATGTCTTCTTGTCCTCGTCCGAGAGGTTCGCTCCCCCGCGCACGAAGCCCTTGTAGGAATTTTCAAGTATCCTCATCTGGTCTTTCTCCAGGCCGAGGCTCTCCCTCTTTTCATAGACAGCCTTCACCCTCTGGAAGAGTTTCTCATTGAGACTCACATACATAGAGTACTCGGTGAGCATCGGGGAAACTTTTTCTGCAATCTCCTGCATCTCGTCGTCGGTGTCAGCCTCCATAAGGTTGAAAAATATCCCCGAAACCCTCTCAAGTGTGCCTCCGGCATATTCCATAGCCTCGACGGTGTTCTCGAAAGTCGGTTCCTCGGGATTGTTCACAATAGCGTCAATCTCCTCCTTGGCCTCCTTGATTCCCTGCTCAAACGCGGGAAGATAGTGTTCGTTACGGATTTTGTCAAACTGCGGAGCGCCGTAGGGCAGTTTGGACTCCGTCAAAAGCGGATTCTCCATATTGCAAGAATTCAGCAGGGCCAGTGCAGCCGCTGCCACAATGATATTTTTTGTATTCATAATAAAGTGTTTATTCCTATATGCCTGTGGGCTGGAGAGCGGAGAAAAGAGGTTTCCCCCGGTTCCCAACGCGCACAATTTGCAAAGATACGATATTTTTCCCTTACACCCTCCCCCATTCCGGGCCCATTGAATACCGAATCATATCGTTTCGATGGAAAAAATGCGGTTGGAGGTCATTTTGTAGCGGATGTCGTAGCAGCAGCATTCGCTGAAACTGTGGCGGCGGACGCAGGAAGTCATATATTCGGCGTTAAAGCCCTTGTAGGCGAGTTCGCTCAGGGTCGCACTCTTGACCTTGGTGCAGAAAAGGTCGCTCAGGATGCCGTAGTTCCGCCCCAGGATGTCGTTCACCTTGCGGAACTTCTCCCGGGAGCGTCGGATGGCGTAGTGGTAGCGGTTCTTGCAGGCGTCGCTGCAAAACATCCTGTCAGTTCTGGCGCGGTAGTCGATGGACTCGCCGCATTCGAGGCAATGCCTCTTCTGTTCTAAAATGGAGTATTGCAAAGTTTTGAGTGTTAAATGGTTATCATGGGTGGTGGGCAGCTCGAAACTCCCATTGCTGTTTCTCCACCCTGCCAATTAAGACCATAAGAATCCGGAGGTGGAGACGCCGCAAATATGGAACTATGGAAAGAGAAATCCAAAATATCCGGGAGAAAACCGACAGGGGTCAGCGAAGATTTTTCGATTTTTTGAAATCGTTGCTTATTTTTTAAACGGATTCAAAAAAAATTAACGGTTTTTCTAATTTTTTAACCGGTTCAAAAAAAAGAAAAAAACGCGAGAAAGTTTTAAACGGGGTATAAAAAAGTGATATGAATTAAAAAAATCGAAATTTATTCGCAGGGGGCGGCGGGAAAAGCATTGAAGTTCAGATTTATTTTGCAGTACTTTGCAGCGGCACCGCAGAGAGCGCTCAATGCTGCGGGCCTTCACTTTTTCAGGCCGGCCCTCCGGAAAGCCGACCGCCAACCAACAAAATCACATTTTTATGGAAACAATCAACAGAGTTGAGCTTCAGGGCAATGTGGGCAACGTCCGCATCCAGAAAGCCGGAGAAACACAGGTCGCACATTTCTCGCTCGCGACCAACCGAGTATCACGCTCCAAGGAAGGAGAAAACGTCGTGGAGGCCTGCTGGCACAATGTCGAGGCCTGGGAAGGACAGGGCATCGATGACCTTTCCAAGATCGTGAAAGGCTGCCCGATGCACATCTGGGGGCGCCTTCGCTACACCAGGTACACCGGAGCGGATCAGGTGGAGAAGACGTCAACCGATGTCGTCGCCACGAAAATCGATTTCCTCAACAACTAGAGAAGCTGAATAAAAACGGATTTTTCTTAACTTTGCGAGGTTTTAACGATTAAATTTCTCGGAATGTTAAGAAAAATCCGGATTGTCCTTGCGACAATTTTCTTCATCGGACTGAGCCTGCTGTTTCTGGATGTGACCGGTGCCCTGCACCACTATCTCGGCTGGATGGCAAAAGTCCAGTTCGTCCCGGCGGCTCTCGCTTTGAATTTCGGCATTGTGGCGGCTCTTCTGCTGCTCACCCTTCTTTTCGGCAGGGTTTACTGCTCGGTTATCTGCCCTCTGGGCATTATGCAGGATGTTATTTCCTGGATTCACGGCAAGATGCCGCGCCGGGTCGCCGTGAAAAACGGCGGCGAAACCGCAGGAAAGGATGGCCGTGGAGTTGAGACGGAGCAGGATGACAAAGAGGCAAGCGTTCAGAAGGCCTCCCACAAGTGGGTCAAGGGAACACCTTATCGCTTCGGATTCCGCAGACCGCTTCGCTGGCTCCGCTACGGAGTGCTGGTGGTGTTCATCGCAGTGATACTCCTCGGAGCGACCTCCGTTGCGGCTCTCATCGAGCCGTACAGCACTTTCGGGCGCATCACGACCGAGCTCCTCTCCCCGATTTACCGCGGAGTGAACAACCTTCTCGCGCTTGTGAGCGAGCATTTCGAGAGCTATGCGTTCTACAGCGCGGATGTGTGGATAAAGAGTCTGCCGACCTTCATTGCAGCCATAGTGGCGCTGCTTATTGTGGGATTTTTCGCCTGGAAATGGGGAAGAGGCTGGTGCAACAGCATCTGCCCTGTGGGGGCGCTGCTCGGTCTCGTGTCGCGTTTCAGCCTTTTTGCGCCGAAAATTGACACCGAAAAATGCCGTAACTGCGGACTTTGCGCACGCAGATGCAAGGCAGGGTGCATCGACCTTGCGGGCGGGAAGCGGATTGACTACAGCCGCTGCGTCGCCTGCTTTGACTGCATCGATTCCTGCCGCGCCGGGGCTCTGAAATATGAGTTTCGGTATGGGAAGGCCTGCGCGGGTGCAAAATGGAATGCGCCTACAGGTACGCCTTCAGCCCCATCCCCTACACAGGAAGCCTCATTAAAGGAGAAGCCTCAGGGCCCTGCACAAGAGCCCCAGGCCAAGTCCCAAACCCCGCAGGATGAGAGCCGCCGCGCGTTTATGAAAGCGACTGCGCTCACAGTGGGCGCTGCCGCAGGGGCGGAACTGCTTCACCCTGTGGAGACCTTTGCGCAGAATATGAAAGTGGACGGCGGACTGATAACTCCGCCCGCAAAGCAGGCTCCCCGCCGCGAGACCCCGCTCAGGCCTGCCGGCTCACGCAGCCTCAAAGATTTCTCCACCCGCTGCATAGCCTGCCAGCTGTGCGTTTCCGCCTGCCCCAACGGGGTGCTGAGGCCTTCGACCGACCTTGCAACCTTTATGCAGCCGGAGATGTCTTACGAAAAGGGCTACTGCCGGCCTGAATGCACGAGATGCTCTTCCGTGTGCCCTGCCGGGGCGATTCTTCCGGTGAGCGCCGAGGAGAAGTCCTCCATCCAGATCGGGCACTCGGTTGTGGACTACAGCCTCTGCATTGCCGCTTCCGAAGGAGTGAAGTGCGGAAACTGCGCGCGTCACTGCCCCGCAGGAGCGATACGCCTTGTAAAGAAAGACCCGGAGAAAACTGATTCGCCGAGGATTCCTTCGGTGGACGAGACGCGCTGCATCGGCTGCGGCGCGTGCGAATACGTGTGCCCAGCAAATCCGCTGAGCGCCATCCACGTCGAAGGTCACCCGGTTCACAAGGAGATTTAGCCGCCCCGCCCTCGCCTCAGTTCCAATGAGCGCGTGAGGCCGGGCATTTAGTCACAAAGATAAGAACATACTTGAATAACTAAAGTTTCGCAAGTGCGAAACTTTACAAGGGCTTCTGCCCGCCGGCCCAGGGGGCCGTAAGAGATCCCCCTGACAGGGGGTGCAGGGGGTTCAGATAAAAATGCGGGAGGGTTTGTGTGAGGGAAAAAGTGCGTGGGATTTGAGAGTTTGATTAGAGGGGAAAAGGGTTATATATAAATAAGTTAGATACTTGAGAAAGAAAGTTAAATGAATAGCAGATGGACAGACGAGATTTCTTAAAATATACTGGAGCCGCAACAGCGGCGGCAGCCTCCGCGGGCGTGCTCGGCAGCTGCGCCGGAGACGCTTCTAAAGGAGCCCCGAAAAACGCGACTGGAGCGGACTCCGCGCCCGGAGAGATGACCTACAGAACGGACCCGAAGGCGGGCGACAAGGTCAGCATCCTCGGCTACGGGTGTATGCGCTGGCAGATGAAAAAGGACGAGAACGGGAAGGATGTAATAGACCAGGACAGCGTGAATGAACTCGTGGACTACGCAATCGCCCACGGGGTGAACTACTTCGACTCCTCCCCTGTCTATCTCCAGGGCCAGAGCGAAAAGGCGACCGGCATCGCGCTGAGCCGCCACCCGAGGGAGTCCTACTTCATCGCAACCAAGCTCTCCAACTTCAGCGACTGGAGCAGGGAGAACTCTCTTCTTATGTACCGAAAGTCTCTGGAGAACTTCCAGACCACCTACATCGACTACTACCTGCTCCACTCCATCGGCCGCAGCGTCGAAGACTTCGAGACGCGCTACGTCAAGAACGGGATGATGGATTTCCTTCTCAAGGAAAGGGAGGCGGGAAGAATACGCCACCTCGGATTTTCATTCCACGGCAGCAAGGAGGTCTTCGATGAGCTTCTGAAGACCCACGGGAAATATCACTGGGACTTTGTCCAGATTCAGCTCAATTATCTCGACTGGGACTATGCCTCCGGGCGCAACACCAACGCCAGCTACCTCTACTCGGAGCTTGCGAAAAGGGACATCCCCGTCGTCATTATGGAGCCGCTTCTTGGAGGCAGGCTTTCACGGGTGTCGGACAATGTCGCCGCGAAACTTAAGGAGCGCGAACCCTCGGAGAGCATCGCCTCGTGGGCGTTCCGCTTTGCCGGCAGCCCCGAAAAGGTTCTCTGCGTTCTGAGCGGAATGACATATATGGAGCACCTGCAGGACAACCTCCGCACTTTCTGCCCGCTTAGGCCCCTCACGGAGGACGACAAGCAGTTCCTCGCCCGGATTGCGGAACTCATCCACAGTTACCCGACCGTTCCGTGCAACGACTGCAAATACTGTATGCCCTGTCCCTACGGCATCGACATCCCGGCAATCCTTCTCCACTACAACAAATGCGTCAACGCCGGCCTGGTCGTTCCGGAGCCCAAGGCTGACGCGGAGGGAGAGACCGCGTCAGAGGAGATGCGCGCCTACCGCAAAGCCCGCCGGGCCTACCTTGTCAGCTACTCGCGCAGCATAGAGAAATTCCGCCAGGCGGACCACTGCATCGGCTGCGGTCAGTGCGCTCCGCATTGCCCTCAGAGCATCCGCATTCCGCACGAGCTGCACCGCATCGGCCATCTTGTCGAGCAGCTACGCCGCTCCGAAGAGGCCGACTAAATGATTTGGTGCAAGAATAAGCCTATTCTTGCACCAAATTGACTTTCAACACAAAACGGTGCAGAAAAAGCGACTTTTCTGCACCGTTTTGTTTAATTAGAGGAGTACTCCCTAAAACGAATAGCCCAGCGTGACTCCGAGGCTGTTCTGAAGCACTTTGGAAGCGAAAAGGTAGGCGGCGTCAAGGCTTACCCCGAAAAACTTTACCCCGATTCCAGCTGAAGCGTAGGACGGAATGGCTTTCGAGGAGTCACCGTAGTGGTAGCCGCAGCGGACGAAAACCATATCATTCCAGCCGTACTGGGCCGCCGCGCCTGCCATAAATGCCCCGGCGAAAAGATAGTCCGCTTCGGCTGAGATCCCGAGAAGCGACTTCCCGAAAGCGAAATCGTAGCCCGCTCCGGCCTTGAGGAGCATCGGCTGGGAGTAGGACGAGCCGTCATACTTAGCCTTTGTTCCGAGATTGTTCACGGAAAGACCTACCGAAATGCCCTTGAGACGGAAACTTACTCCAAGGTCCACTCCGAAAACCGTTGCGGAGGCGTCCGCCGCGAGCGAAGAGTGGAGAACCCGGGCCGTAAGACCTGCCGAAAGGCAAGGCAGAATGGCGTAGGAAACGCCTGCCGCGATGTTGAACTCCTTGGGGGTGAACGCGCCGTCACGCGAAGTCGTGCCGCTTTCTGTCACCGTTTCGTAGGACGGGGAAGTGAGGTATTTGAACGTCGCGCCAACGGCGAGAGCGTCCGTGGGCTTGAACATCGCGCCCACTCCAATCACCTTGTTGTTGGAATAGCTTGGCTGCCACATCCCAAAACTTGCACCAGCGTGAAGCCGCTGCTGAGAGAGAGACATCGCCGCCACATTGTTTTCAAGAGCGTAGGCTCCGGCCTCAGAGGAAACCGAAACGCCTGCGCGGGAAAGCGCAGCGGCATCGGAGCCCACAAGAAGAGAGGGAAGCGTCTGCGCCCCTGCCCCGAATGAGCCTGCAAGGCCGATAATAGCCGCAAGGCTGAGAGCCGCAGAGAAAAGTCCTGCACGCCTGCCCCGTAAACCTGCCCCGAGAGCGCTCAAAAAAGAATATATCGTTTTCATAACCGCTTACAATTTTACGATGTTGGACTTTACGCTCGCTCCGTCAAGAGTGACCTCCACAGTGTAGGAGCCCGCAGGAGCCGAGCTCATATCCACCTTGAACGGATCGAAAGGCGTTCCTGCGCCAAGGGAGGCGGAGTAGAAAGTCGCGCCCGTCGTGGAGATGATCTTCACTCCCACAGCGTCATACTGCTTTGCAACTCGGATGTAAAGGTTCTCTCTCACCGGGTTAGGATAGAGAGTAACTTCCTTTTTCGTGTCGCTCACCATCACCCGGAACGAACTTGAAACCTTCTCGCCCCTTATGTCCGTCCCCGTCACGCCTATTTCAGTGAGGCCGTAGTTCATCGGAGTAAGGAGGAACTTGCCCTTGGAGTAGGTCATATTCGCAACGCTCTGGTTGGAGAATGTGAACGAATAGGAAAGCTCCTCGCCGTCCTCGTCGGAGAAATAGTCCGTTGCCGGAAGTTCAAGCGTGCCGGCGGCCTTTGAGGTGAAAATGCGATCCTCAAGAGCCTTAACCAGCACCGGTGCGTGGTTTGCAAGAATAGTGTAATCCACTGAAACTGAGGAGGAAAGCCCGTAGTAGTCGGTCACGACGAGAGTCGCAGTGTACTCCCCTTCTGGAGCATCCTGCGCCTTGATGCGGATTTTCGGGCACTCGCGGGTGAGGGTGTCGAGCGTTGCCGCAGGAGAACCCGCAGCGAGCTCAATGTCGTAGAAATGCCCGTCAGGCTCCGTGACGGAGAACTCCGCCACAGCGCTCTCGTGAGGCTTGAGCGAATAGGAAAGAGCCGACAAAGCGGTAATCTCCGGCGCGTGGTTGTCGCCCGTTGTTACCTCCACACGGGAAGTTAGCGCGGACTTGTTGCCGGCAAGGTCGCAGGCTAAAGCCGCCACATAGTACTTCGTGTTGAACTCCAGTCCTGTAACAACACCGGAGAGCTTGGCCCCGGCCTTGAGTCCCTCCACATAGAACATTCCGAACGGAATCTTCTTCGTCGAAGAGAAATCGGAAGTGGAGTAGTAGAGGAAAATTGAAGTCGGAAGACCGTCATCCGGGTCCGAAGGCACCGTGACAGTGAAGTTTATGTTGTTGGACGCCGAGCTTGCGCTGAGATCGGTCGGAGTGTTCGGAGCCTGTCCGCCGCTTCCCGCCACAGCCTTGTAGGCGTTCACGAGGCCCTTTCCGATGTAGTAGGTGCTGTTCTGCGCGGAGATGTCGGTGACATTGTCCTCAATCTTTGAGCGGAGGGCGGTTGAGGTGAATCCCGTTCCGCCGTAGCGCGCCACCACAAGGGCAGCCACACCGCTCACGTGAGGGCAGGCCATCGAAGTTCCCTGCATCTTTCCGTATTTGTTGCCCGGAAGCGTGCTCAGCACCTGATTTCCCTTCTTGGCGTCTCCGCCCGGAGCAGCCACGTCGCACCACGAGCCGTAGTTCGAGTAGTAGGCCCTCCTGTAGTCCGCACCGACTGATGCCACATTGAGAATCGGGTCATACATATTGCCGGAAACATTCTCGGCATCGTTGCCGGCGGCGAATATCACGATTCCGCCCTTCATCGGGCCGGTCTGCTTTCCATTGGCGTCACAGCCTGCGTACTTGATGAAATAGTCCACCGCGCTCTGGAGGGAGGTAGGAGTGTAGTCGATGTTGGTGTAGCCCCAGCTGTTCTGGGAGATTACAGCGCCGTGATCCGCGCTCCATTTGATGGCCTCCGCGCCTGAGCCCTGGTTGTTGCCGTCGAAAATCTGGCAGGACATAATCTTCGCGCCCTTGATCTTCGCCTTGGAGTTTCCCCCCGCGACACCGCAGACTCCCACACCGTTGTTGTTCACCGCAGCGATTGTGCCGGCGACGTGAGTGCCGTGATCGCCCGGATTGATAACGTAAGTATCTGTGACAAAATTATATCCGTAGATGTGTTTGCCGCTCTTTTCAGGGTTGTTCCACATATTCGCCTCAAGGTCCTCGTGGGTGTAGTCCACGCCCTCGTCAACAACGCCGACAACAATGTCATCGGTGCACTGGTAGTAGGTGGAGTAGTTCCTCCAGACCGGGAAGACATTGATGTCGCATCCGCTCACGGATGAGGAAGCCGTGCCGTTGTTGTAGTAGTGCCACTGCTTCTCCAGCTCCGGGTCATTGAAAGGAGCGGAACTGCCGGAAGATGCCGTCAGGGATGCCGAAAGCCTCTCTCCGCCTTCGGAGCCGCCCTTGGAAGAACCTGAATCCGGGTCCACATATTCCGTGACCTCATACCCACCAACGATTTCAATCTTCGGGCAGTACTCAATCTCGTCCACGCCCTCAAGGCAGAGCCCTGCGGAAGCCTTGGTCATCGAACGGGACTCGTCGTAGGTGAGCACATACCAGCGGTGCAGCCCCTCGGCACGGGTTCTCGCCTCGAACTCTCCGGCATCCGGGAAAAGCCTTCTCATCTGAACTACACCCTGGCAGCTGAGCGAAGGCACAGCGTCCATCCTGACAAATCCGTCCTCGGAAGTGGCCTCGGAAAGGCTCTCCGCCATCTCCTCGCTCACCCTTATATTCATCCTGTGCAAAAGAGACTCGTCTGAAAGCCCCTCGCCGAAAACGCGGCCGGAGAGAGCTTCGGTGTCCGTCCCCTTGAAAAGATCCTCCTCCTTCACGGAGCAACCCACAAAAGCTGCCGCCCCGAAAAGAGAAAGAAGCGCAAATGCGAATAAATTCTTACGCATATCAAAAAACACTGAAATATTCAAAAATGTGAGCCCGGGGAAAGCCCACGGGAATTACTCCTCGCAAAGAAAATCAAGCACCTCGAGCAGGCTCTGCGGGTTCTTCCACTTGATTTTGTGGCTCTTTAGGAAGGTCTTGAACGCTTCCTGGCGGGCAGCAGGGAGGGATGCGGAGACATCCTTCTTGGTTGCCTTCACCTTGTAGAGCGGAGAGACGACATAGTAGGTGCTCACCGTCGAGAGCGCCACGCCGTTATCCCTTTCGTTGAGGATGTTCATATAGTTCTGGTTCACCTGCGCATCGGTCTGGATGGAAGTGAGCTTCATCGTGGCCGAAGAGGTGGAAGAAGTGCCGTAGGCGCCGGTAGCCTCCATAGAGCCGGAAAAGTCACCGAGAATCTCCTGGGCGATGCAGCCCCGCTCGTTCTTTGCCACAGCCTTCATCATCCTTCCCATCACAGGCACAAAAACCTCGTCTCCGATTTCCACGGCAAGAACATCGGCAAGATAGGCCTCCTTGACAATCCCCCCGTCAAGGTAGTGGAGAGCGTCGCGGCGAAGATGAATGTTGAGTTTCCACTCTTCGGTGCGCCCGCCGACCATCACCACCTTCCCCGGGGTGAACTGGTCGTAGAGATAGGGGTAAGTCGTAGTGGGCGACTGTGCAAGGAGCGCCGCAGCGGATAAAATCAGGGCCGCAAGGGCCAGAGTGAATCTTTTCATAATTTCAGTTTTTATCTTGTAAGTCAAAAATTTCGCAGGAGACAAAGATACGAAAAATCTCCCTAGCTCAAAAAAGAAAAAGGAGGCGCCCCGTCTTTGCCGGGACAGCCCCCTTAAAGAGCATGTGTAAATGTTATAATGACTTAATTCTTAGTCGCGACAGCATTATAATATGCGTAAGCGAGGCTCATTTTGCCGCTCACAGTCTGCGCCACACAGAAATATCCCGGGAATGTGATTTTGCCTGAATTATAAGAATATTTAGTGTCGCCTGCATTATTGAAATAAGTGCAATAACCATTATCTTCATCTCCATAGAAAAAGTCATACTCATAAATCAGAAGCGTTCCTGCATCACCGTCGAACTCGCAATACAGAGCGCTTTTCTCTATACCGAGAACGGTAGTCATCATTACATTACCATACTTCTCATTATCTGATTTCTCAATAACAATCGTAGATGAAGCAGGAGTTGCGGCTGACGCCTGTGTACCAGATATAGTATAAGTTCCAAGAATATCATCCACAGTGTAACCGTAAGAGCAAAGATAACCATTCTCAACAGAGAACTCAGCATTGGTGTTGCCATAGATGTCATAAATAGACTTGGCTGCGATGGAGTAGGAAACGTAAGTACCGAATCCGGGGTCCTCGTCAAGAGCCACACCTACTATTCCGTTTGCCTTGTCAACAATGCCGAGCTGCTCTCCGGTGTAGGAAACTGTCCTGCCGTTGCCGTCAACTACAGAGATTGCAACGGTAGAAACCCTGCAGCGGTAAAGAGGGTACTGAGTCTGAGCGTAGGACATCATAACGAGTTCAGTCCAATCTGTAAAAGCCTCCGGCTCAAGTTCCTCTTCCTCCTCATCATCTCCGCCTTCGTCCATAGAGTCATCCTCATCCTCAGCGTCACCTTCCGGGTTGAGGGAGAGCTTGAACGGAACATTAGCGTACTGAGCGTAGATACCTTCAGAATAATACTCATAAGACTTTGAGTCATAAATCATATCCTCATAGCCTTCGAAGGCTGCGCACTTCTCTCCGAGAGCGTTCATTGCGAGACCCTCAGTGTAGGAGAGAGAAACGTAAGCGCCAGGGATGTACTGCTCGCGAGGGAGGAATACATAGATGTAGTTACCGTATGCGAGGAGGGAGTCTGCAGGCACTTCGTAGTTGCCCTGCTCCTTGAGAGCATAATAGCTCGTCTCACCTGCTGTTTTTTTCTCAGTGCCGCCATAAAGAGCGTAGTAGTGAGCAGTCACAGTGCCGCCGCCGAGGGCAACAGGGTCATCGAACTTGATTGCGAAAGTGAGAACGCTGTCCTCCTCCTCGCAATCGAAGTCCTTGAGAATCGGAGCGATGCCGTCAGTTGTGAGGCAGGTCGCGGCTGCAACACTTGAAACCTTGCCCTGAGCGTTGTTGGCAACGGCATAGACGGTGTAGTAGGTGTTCGGAGCAAGTCCCTTGATGTTCAGAGAGACAGTTGCCTGCTTTGCAAAATCAATAACTCCGCAGTAGGTCTCTTCACCGACCTTGAGGGCGTTTGCCTTGTAGCCGTTCTTGAGCAGGGAAACTGAATCGAGTTTCGCTGCGCGGCCCTTGGCAACGATGTAGGAATAGAAGGAAGTGCTCTGCTTAGGAACGACAGTCACAGAGATTGCGCTGTCGGAAACTGCCTTCGCAGTTACTTCCGGTGTTTCGGCCTCGATGAACTTTATCGGCTCATCGTAGACGAACTTGGTGCAGGATGCGAACACGGCCGCAGCTGCAAGTATTGAAAATAAAACTTTCTTCATAACTCAGTCTGCTTTAGTTTTTAACGGCTGACATTCCAGGTAAATAGATAGCGATGTTTCCTATGCCGGAGATACGGAACCAGAAACCATACTCCTTACCGAAATCAAGCGTAATGGCGCCGTTCTCGTTAATGATCTTAACCTGAACACTGCCGGTGTCATAAGCATCCAATTCGCTGTCAATACCATACAAAGTGATAGGGGTTGTTCCGCGATACAGGTACTCGGAATCCTGACCGAAAGGAATTGTAATTGTCGTGAGATCCTGATCAACAGTTCCATAATAGCGAGTGTCAGAACCTGACCAGTTGGTGTTTCCCATAAGATTGTCGAACCAGATCTTGTGGTCGTCGTCAGCATCCTTGTAGGTAGTCATTGCCCAGGACATATTTCCATACCAGTAAGACTCGCCGGACATTTTGTAGGTTCCGAGTATGCTTGAAAGCGGGTGGTCGATGTCACCGATTGTCACCTTGCACTCGTCCTCGCTGCCGGAAGCGATTTCGTCGTTGCCGTAAACCTTGATTGTGAAAGAAAGGTCGCCGGTGTAAACTCCGTCGTATTTGGTAAGGAACTCGATGTAGGCGGTGCGATGGTTTGCATCGAATGAGAGTGTGCCTGAAGTGGTGAGAAGCTCGTAGTTAACTCCTGCCTTCGCCGCTTTGGTGGAAGGCTCTGAGATTTCGAACTTTACGGTTTCCTCAAGACCCGCAACTGATGCGAGGGTCACGGCAACCCTGAGGGTGTCGCCATTCTTGGAGTAGTCCTCGTTGGCAGAAACCTCAGTTTCGTCGAATGCGACAAACGCATTCTTGTCGTCAAACACGGGATAGTCGTTCTTGTTGCAGGAAGCGAGAGCCGCTGCAGCAGAAAGAGCCGTGAGAGTGTATATCAATATCTTTTTCATAATCATTCTTGTCTTGCTAGTTCAGAGGATTCTGTACGAGATTAGGATTCAGCTCAATTTCCCTGTTAGGAATAGGAAGAGCCCAGTGATATGAAGGGAAAGCGACATTAAGATTGTCCGTGCAGAGCGGATAATCGCCTGCTGTACGGCTCACAGCCTTGTTCCAACGAGCGAGGTCGTAAAGATACTGTCCCTCCCACGCGAACTCGATTCTTCTTTCGGTCTCGATGTCAGTCTGACCGACGGAAGTGTAAGTTTTGCCGCCACGGACCTGGGAAACGGCGTTGATGTCCTTGATTGCGGTAGAACCGGTGCTTGCGCCGTTCATCGCAGCCTCAGCCCTGTTGAGATACATCTCGGAGAGACGGAGGAAAATGACATTGTTGCAGTCAGGAGTGCCTTCGCCCTTTCCAGTATATTTGGCAGTCCAGTAAACTCCTGTCTCCTCCTTGTCGTCGGTGCGGTAGATTTCCCCGCGGACGTCGCCTTCCCCGTAGAGAGCGAGAAGAGGCGCAGCTGCCTGGGTGTCACCGGAACCGTTAGGGTTTGTGAGGTAGGAGATGTCCTCCCAGGAACCGTATGAGTCATTGTTCTTGCTGCCGTAAATCTCGAAGATAACCTCTCCGCCTTCAGCCGCAACGTCCTCATTCCAAACAGTCCTGTACTCTTTCTGTGACCAAAGATTGAATTTGCCGGAATTTATGACTTTTGTAGCATAGTCGGCAGATTTCTGCCACTCGCCCATATAGAGGTAAACCCTTGAAAGGAGAGCCTCGATTGCATAAATGTCAACGGTAGCCTTGGCATCCTTCACGCCGCTGCGGACATAATCAGGGTCGATGATGTTTTCAGCCTCGGTAAGGTCGGCAACGATGCTGTTGTAGTTGGAGATTACGGTTTCACGTGCAGGAAGTCCGGCAGGATCGGTGTGGTAAACATACGGAACACCGAGGCTTTCCTTGTATGCGGCATCCTTAGCGCAGAGGGTGTAAGGCTGTCCGTAGGTGAGCACGCAGCAGAAATGTGAGAGAGCTCTGATGAAAAGGCACTCTGCCTTGAGGTTGTTGAGGTCCTGCTTTGTAACATCGCCTACATCCTTGCCGTCAAGGTTGTCAATTACGTTGTTCGCCTCGGCGACAGCGTAGTAGCAATATGCCCAGACTCCAGAAGTCGAAGTCTTTGTGTAGTTCCAGGTGTAAGGCTGAGTGTAGCGGTTTGAGTTTGCCACATCAGATTTCTTGCCGTTACCGCTTCTCATCTCAGAACTGAGAACCCAGCTTGTGCCGAGCCAGCCGTTGGAAGTGAGATAGTAGTAGGCTCCGGCTGTAGCCTTGTTGAGACCTGTGTAGTCGGAAAGGGTGAGTTCCGTACTCTGGGACAGTTTAGGCTCGCGGGTCAGGAAGTCCTTTCCGCAGCCGGATACACCCAGAAGGACCACCGCGCTTGCTATATATAATATTGATCTTTTCATAATTGTCATCTGAGTTTAGAATGAAACTTCCACACCGCCCACGAAGGACTTGACCATAGAGTGGGATGCACTCATCGTGTAACCGAGGGCACCTGCCTCAGGGTCGAGCACGCCCTTCACATTATGGAAGGTGTAAGGGTTGAGTGCGCTGACATAGATGCGGAGGCCTTTCATGTGGATGGCCTTGAGCGCATTGTCCGGAAGGTTGTAGGAAAGGGTGATGTCCTTGATACGGGTGTAGCTGCCGTCCTGAAGCCTACGGGTTGATGCTGCGTAAGGTTTCTTAGGAGCACCTGCGACCGGCTTAGGCTGCACTCCGGTGTCGCCCGGATTTTTCCAGTAGTTGAGGGATGCGGTTGAGCAGTTCTCGTTCATTGAGACGCTGTCGGTATCCCAGTTCATACTTGCATAGACCTTGTTGCCTGCGGTGAACTCGAAGTAGGCGGAGAGGGTGAGGCCTTTCCAGCTGAGGGTGGTGTTGAATCCGCCGGTAGCCTTTGCCTCAGGAGTGCCAGCATAGATGTAACGGGCCTTGGATGAGACTGAGGTGAGTTTGCCGTTCTCGTCATACCAGAGAGGGTCACCGTTTGAAGGGTTGACTCCGTAGTAGTCCCTTGTGTAGAAGGTGTAAAGACGCTGTCCCTTCACGATTCTAAGGTTTGTGCCGGAGTTGGATGAGGCACGGGAGTCGGAAACAGTCAGATACTCTGAGCCTGCGAGGTCGAGAACCTTTGAGCGGTTCATAGCGATGTTGAAGCCTGCAGTCCAGTTCCAGTCGTGGTTGCGGATGATTGCGCCTTCAATCTGGAACTCGATACCCTTGTTGCGCAGGGAACCCACGTTCATGAAGTTGCTGCCGAAACCTGTGGTGTAAGGAACCTCCTTTGAAAGAAGCATATCGGTGGTCTTGCGGTAGTAAACATCCGCGCTTGCAGTAATCCTGTCATCGAAGACTCCGATGTCTCCACCGATGTTCCAGGTCTTGTTCTTCTCCCAGGAGAGGTTAGGGTTGGCCGCTCTTGAAGGAACCATTCCGACTGAACCGTTGTACTCTGCAGTTGCGTAGATACCGTAAGCCCTGTATGCGGAGATGTTGTTGTTACCGTTCACACCGTAGGAAGCCCTGAGTTTGAGAGCGCTGAGCCAGTCCTTTGACCAGTTCATCCATTTTTCCTTGTTGATGTTCCAGGATGCTCCGACTGACCAGAAGACGCCCCACTTGTTGGCTGAGCCGAAGAGTGAGCTGCCGTCCGCACGTACGGATGCCTGAAGGAAGTATTTGCTGAGGTAGTTGTAGTCCGCAACTCCGAAGAATGAGAGGAGAGACTCCTCTGAGAGGGAGTATGAGAGGTTATCCTGAGCAGTTGTTGAAGTTGAAGGATAAGGAATCTGAGGATCGACATTAGGGGACTTACCGCCGAGAGCGTCATAAGTGTCGGTCATCGCCTCCTGCCCGACGAGAAGACGGAGAGAGTGGTCGCCGAAGTTGTCGTTGTAGGTGATGGTGTTGGAGGTGGTGTAGCGGATATCCTTGGTCCAGTATTTCCAGAGAGTAGCCTCGCCTTCATTTGTGTAGTCTGACCAGTACTGGCGTGAGTCTACATATACAAACTCAACTCCGTTGTTGGTCTTGAAAGTGAGCTGCTTGATAGGCTTCCACTCAAGGTAGAGGGAACCCTGCAGACGGTAGTCCTTATCGTTGTCAGCGTCGTAAAGGGCGTTGGCCATAGGGTTGGTGTCGGAGTTCTCGGAGATGTCCACATTGATGCTTCCGTCCTCGTTGTACATAGGGGTCCACGGAAGGATGGTCCACATTGCAACGGTAGGGTTGGCGTAGAAGAGGTCACCCATCTGGCCTGAATTGGCGTCAGAGTAGCTTGCATTGATCTTCGCACCTGCCCTGAGGGTCTTCGTGAGGTTGTAATCCGCATTTATACGGGCTGTAAACCTCTGATAGTCAACGCCATAGAACACACCGTCGTTTTTGTGGTATGAAACTGAAGAGTAGAAAGAACCCTTGTCGTTTCCGCCGGATGCGTTGATTTCATATTCCTGAAGGGTACCGATCTTGGTGAGGGCGTCATACCAGTTGGTGGTGCCGTTCTCAAGAAGGGACTGAGGATAGTAGTAATCGGAAGTCGGATCATCAGGGTTGTAACCTGCGTTGATGGCGGCTGTACGACGGTAATCAATGAGCTCCTGGCCTGTGAGAGGACGGAGGTTATGGTCGTTGATAAGCTGCTGTGCACCGAATTTTGCCCTTGCGGTGAAACGGGCCTTGCCGCTCTTTCCGCTCTTGGTGGTGACGAGCACGACTCCGTTCGCAGCCCTTGATCCATAGACTGAAGCCGCAGCGGCGTCCTTGAGGACTGTGATGGACTCGATGTCGTTAGGGTTAAGGAAGGTCGTTGAAGATCCGCTGTTGTCACCGGTGTTTGACATCGAGCGGAAGTCGCTTGACATCACAGGAATACCGTCGACAACCCAGAGAGGCTCGCTGCCTGCGTTGATTGAGGAAGTACCCCTGACACGGATGGTGGAGGTTGAACCAGGCTGACCTGATCCGGAGGTTATTGTCACGCCGGCGAGTTTACCTGCAAGCATCTTGTCGACTGATGTCGCAGGCACCTGGGCGAGCTGTTCGTTCTTGACTGAAGTGACGGAACCGGTGTTCGCTTCCCTGCGGACAGTTCCGTAAGCGACGACGATGACGTCGTCGAGAACCTGGGAGTCAGGTTCGAGGGTGATGTCGATGTGCGCTCTTCCGTTCACAGCAATCTCTTTCTGAATGAAACCGAGACAGCTGACGGTGATGACGCCGTCTGAAGGGACTGACAGTTTGTAATCACCGACTGCGTCAGTCATAGTGTAAACACTTGTGCTGCCCTTGAGCTGGACAGCAGCGCTGACTACTGCCTCACCGCTGGGGTCCGTAACAGTTCCGGACAACTTGACGGTTTGGGCGAATGCCGCACCCGCCCCGATGAGCAGGCACAGCGCGAATGAGAATAATTTCTTACTCATACATTAGCTCAATAGATTGTTAAACATATATAATACCTAATAATATAGTCTTATCATAGCAGCATCACTTGGAGGCCCTATTGGCGTCATTTTTTACTCTGAGATGGCGCACGCCTGCCTCCCTTGCCCGACACTGCACTAAAAAACGGGCGTATATTGATGCGTGCGAACTGCAAATGTAGAGCATAAATTTCATAAATGCAAATCTTCGGAAGTTTGACTTTCAACCACTTGCAAACATCGTGTGCGGAATTGCCAAAAATTTGGTTAAAATTCTAAAGTCAGATAGCGAATTTTCTTAACGATTGAAACCAAAATTTTTCATATCGTTTCATCGAAAAATTTTCAACTTTTTTCAAAAATTTTCTCAGAAGCGCGGTTAGATGCCCTTTGCCGCACCGATGACTGCATCTATGTCTTCGAGTTCAAGGTGGACGGCTCTGCGGAAGACGCCTTGAGACAGATTGACGAAAAGGGCTATATGCTTCCGTACAAGGGGGAAGATGGCAAAAAACTCGTCAAAGTCGGAGTCAACATCTCCTCCGCATCCCGCACCCTCGACGGCTGGGCGACAGCGTGGTAAAGTTATAGTCTTTTTTTGACTTAAACTCCTGTCCGAGATTTGGGGGACATTATACAAAAAAAAGAAGCGAAAAATCGCTTCTTTTTTTTGTGCGCGAGACCAGAGTCGAACTGGCACGCCATTGCTGGCACTACCTTCTGAGAGTAGCGCGTCTACCAATTTCGCCACCCGCGCTCAGAATGGAGTGCAAAGATACAACATTTTTTGTTTTTCCAAAAAATGTTTTTGAGTTTGGGCCTTCTTTCGCAGAAGCGGAGGCAGAGCCGCCTTTCAGGCCTTAGAACACGACATCAAAACTGTAACTTCGCTCCCACTCGCCCACGCTGATGCTAAGGCGCGTGCGGGCGTAGTCAATCGTCACCACAATGTCATCCAGCTCGGGCGCGCTCCAGTCGTAATCGCTCCCCTCAATGTAGTTCCCCAGAGCGAAACTCTTCAGCACCGACGCCTCCTCCGCGATTTCCAGCGAGAGACTCGAGTCCCTCTGCCGCGGCAGACACAGCGAGCAGCTCACCTCGGTGGCCGCCTCCGCGGCGGCAGGCAGGGGCTGGACGCCGTCAGCGGACTTGGGCATCAAGCCATCATCAGAGCCTTCAGCGAGGCTTCCCATAGAGGCATTCGCTCCGGCACCCGACGCCACGCTTTTCAAGGTGGCCCGCATATAGTGGCTGAACTCCCCGCTGTGCGGCTCGCCGTCAATCCCGTAGCCGTCCACATTGCTCCGAACGGCTATGTCGAACGGGAACGAAGTCCTCTCCTCGCTGAAATTCACCGTGAGGCGGCAATAATTCTTCAGGAGCGACACCGTCGCCGTGGTGGTTTCGCAGTCAGTCTCTACAAAGGAGGAGAACATCCTCACCGGCGGGCAGTCCGCTCCGAACGGAATCACAAGCCCGCTCTCACCGATGCAGTCCGCTGCGCTCTCGCTCCAAAGATTCACCCACACCCCGCTTCGCGGCACCTCCACCTCATACACATCCCCGACGCTCCCAAGATCCACCACTCCCGAGTAGGAAAACCCTCCCCCGTCGCCTTCCTCCGCCTCCCTCACCCCCAGAAGCAGCGTTCCCTCCCGGTCCTGGGGCGAAAGAGCGGAAAAATCCAGTCTCAACAGGCACGGACACTCGCTCATGTCCTCCTTGATGGAGCAGGAAACTGGCAGAAGGGACAGAAGCAGGAAGAGCATCAAGAAGAAAGTTCCTGTACTCGGATTAGCAGGGAAAAGTTTCATAATCAGTTGTAATTTTAATTGTTCGCAAAGGCGTATGGAATTACCTCAAAACAACGCTTTACTATATAGTGACATTCCCGACATCCTGGTTGTTCCACGGAGCGACGGTGATTGTGAACGAAGCGCTTCCCTTTGCATCCACAACATCCGGGGAATCGGTGCCGATCATAGTAATTATGAGTTCGCTGACGGTGTAAACCGTGTTGGCATTGACCGCCGGGAGGGTAATCGGATAGTAGCAGGTCTGTCCGCCCACAGTGGCCTCAACGACAAGGCGGGTGTGGCGCGCTGACCAGGTGGAGGCGGTGCTGTCCTCCTTCGTCGGGTTCGGATAGCAGTAGAAATAGTGCCCGGACTCGTCTGAGGCATTATGCGCTATAGTGAGCGAAGACGGCTTCTCATAGTAGAGATTATCCGCAGTCTCGCTGTTCTTTGACTGATTGAGCCAGAGAGAGGGGGTATATGCGCCCGAGAATTTCGCATCGCCCGCAACATTAATAAGGTAAATCGCGTTAACCGCAATCGGCGAGCCCTGATACTGGGCCATCGAGATATTGTTCGTAATTTTTCCTATCACCACCTTTGCAGCAAGACGCGCCACCTCAAGAGTTACGGAAGTGTCGGTTTCGATGGTTTGAGCGGTGGTCCCGAACATAACAAGCCCCGCGGCGGAGTTTTCTGAAAACTTGGAAACAGTTCCGGAGAGCTCCGAGAGAGTCTTGATGCCGCTGAGAGCCTCGCCGTTCACAACAGCCGCAATGGTTTTCGCGCCCTTGGTGCAGGTGAGATTGACTGAGCCTGTGGTTTCGCTCTGACAGGCCTCCAGATTGCCATAAGAGTTGAAAACGAAGACCTGAACCGATTTCAGGGCAGTCTCGTTTGCCTGGGTTGCGCTCCCGGAAGCCTTGGTAGGCGTCCCCAAAGCTTTAGATGGAGTTCCCAAAGCCTTGGATGTCGTACCTAAAGGAACGCTGACGCTCAAAGTCACAGTTTCCCCCACCCCGGGCACAGCCCCCGCAGGTTCAGAAGGATTGTCAAGATTTTTCGTGCAGGCCGCAGCACCGAAAACCGCCGCAGCCAAAAGCAAAATGAATTTTGTTCTCATAATTTTAAAAAATATTTGTAAATGGTTAATAATTAAGAAATTAGTATCTATAAGAAACAAAGCCGCGAGGGGATGAAGAAAAAGATGAGATGCGAGGCTCGCGAAGATTTTCACCCGGAGCAACCTTTCGGTTGTGAGGACTGAAAATCTGAGCACAACGAAGCAGATCGCTTTTTATTCGCCCCGGAAACACTCCATTTCGGGATCCAGATTGGCCCGATACCGCAGCGAAGGCTCCATCTCCAGCGCTGCGGCAAATTCCCGCCGCGCCTCCCCCCGCCTCCCAAGCCGCGAGAGCACCAGGGCCTTCAGGTAGCAAATCTTCCCCGAACTGCCCTTCAGGCCCTCCAGTACATCCCACGCCGAGTGGTCATACCCCGCCGAAGCAAAGGCCAGCGCGGTGTTGTAATCGCGATAGGGTCTCAGAATCCTCACAGCCTCCGAATAGTCCAGTTCCCGAAGCCTTTCCACCCCGCGTGCATAGAGAGTGTCCAGTTCCGTCGTGTGCACGGTGTCCTTCACCATTCCACGGCGGTGCAGGTGAAAGTCAAAGCTCACGGTGCGAAGGCGTGGGTAAAGCTTCTCCCGGATGTAGCGGTAGTCTGGAGCGCGGCGAAGAACCGCTTCACGCCTGTCAGGGTCGGCGACCGGGGCGACCTTCTCCGCATAAAAGCGCTTTGTGCTCTCTCCCACAAGCGAATCCGAAGCGACCATCCTCGAGAGCCTGTCCCAGTCCTCCGGCAGGCAGGAAGTTCTCAGAAGCGAATCCGCCCCGTACTCAAAAAGCGGCAGCAGGTAGTCCTTCATCGCTGCAGAGCGGGCCCGGGAAAGCTTCGCGTTAGCCGCCCAGCTTCCCTCCGGAGAGCAGGTCGCGGAGACAACAAGGGAGTCCAGCTCCAGTTCATCCCGGTCAAACACATCAGCGATGCACCGCCGGATTCTCCCAAGTTCCTGCGGGTTATTGCCCAGCAGAGTGTCCACCGCCGACTTCCCCAGCCCGAAGTCGATAAGAGCCAGAGTATTGTCCCGAACGACCCGCTCGCGGATCACCATCTTGTAGCGAGGCTCCGTGTCCGCAAGGGTGGAAAGCGAACTGATGTAGAACTCCAGGCTGTCCGGCGCGGGAAAGTCGCAGATGTACTCCCCGAAGCGGTGCAGACTGCCGCTCACCCCAACGGTGACCTTCCTAAGCCGCGGCTGACTCCGGAAAGACTGGGTGTAGCGGTAAATCAGGTCTCCGCTGCCCGCAACGATTACGGTGTCAAGCCTAAGGTTGTCAGTGTCCATCGGCGAAGGCACATAGCGCCGGAACATTTTCTCCTTGTTTTTCTTCTTCCAGTCGTTGACATAGCGCTTGAGGGTGTGGGAATAATGCTCCAGAGCCTCCCTCTGGGTGACTCCGAAAAGGTTTTCGGCGGCCGGGGCGGGAACAATGGAAGAGTCGCGGCGCATCGCGTAGGTCTCGGGGAAATAGCGGCTTAGGAAAACTTCCAGCTGCCGCATCATCACAAGATCCGTCGTGTCGGTGACGATTGAGGCGAGAAACTCCCGGTAGCGCTGATAGCCCCTCAGTTGCCGGTCGCGGTATTTAGCCCCCGTTATGTTCAGAGTCTCCAGCGCCCTACTCTCCCCCGCGATCCTCATCACCGGGCAGAACCTCAGCTGCCAGTCCGACTCCATCAGCGAAGAGGGCACAATGATGTCGAAACTGATGCTGACGCTGCCGAGTCTCTCGCTGACGTGGTTGAACCGCGCCACCACCTTGGACTCGCTGATTATGTCCGTCGCCACCATCTCCCCCGTTTCGGAGTCACGGATGGCGTTCATAATTATCGGCTCCCCCTCTTCCCTCTCCGGCTCGTCGGAAGGAGAGGGAGCAGGGACCGACTGCTCATCTTCAGGCTCCTCTGAGGCCGAAGGAATGGCGATGTCAGCCACAATCCCGCTGTCAAACATCTTGCGCACCTTCACCGCCGTTGAGCACGAGAGGGCGAAGAAAAGGGCAAGAGCGAGAAGAGGGACAAGCCTCCGGGGGCGGGTAGAAAAACTAAAGACTTTACGCATTTTCAAGATAAAAACTTGGTTATAGAAGGTCTGAGCGGAAGAGAGAGCAGTCTCGCTTTAAAAAATGTAGGCGATGGCTATCATAAAATCATCCGGAAGGACGAACATCTTGCTCCCCACGGCCTCCGTAAGTCCGCAGACAGGGCAGGAATAGCTTCTGTAGGTCCCTCCGCCCATCCACAGGCCCAGGCCGAACTCCAGGTTCAGATGCGGGAGCAGCATATAGGAATATCCCCCGTAGAGCCCCACGCCGTAGCGGTCGCCCTCCTCGGAGGTGGACTTCCAGAGGCCTCCGGAGCTGTATTCCTGGTAGCGGAGCTTGCTGCCCATCCACCAGCCGGAGTTTATGTGCCAGGGCCAGTAGCGCACCCCGAGCGAGTAGGACTGCTGCTTAGAGTAGAATGTGCCCCTTTCCCGGCCCTCGAAGCGGAACGGGTTGTATCTCGCCCCCGCCTCGAGCGACCAGTTTTTCGCCACCCCGAAGGAAGCTCCGAGATTGAGAGTGCCGAGGTTGGCATAGTCGAGAAGGTTGGTGTAGATGTTGAATCTCTGCGCCGCGCAGGGGCTGCGAGAAAGGCAAAGCAGAGCCACCGCCGCTGCCGCCCCGAGGCAAAGCAGCCGACGAAAATCAGGTATCTTTTTCATAAGAGTTTATGCTAGGAGCGTAACGCAGTAATGCGCCTTTTAGGGAAGTTTACTCAGAGTATTTGTCAAACGCTTGTTCTATAACCAGGCGTTTTGAAGGGCAGAGACTAACCAGCTCATCCTTCAGGGCAGTGCGCGAAGTGACATTCTCGTCCATAGCCTCGAAAATCTTGTCCCGGCCCACTCCCCGGGCGTCAATGTAGCGCAGAATCTGCGGATAGAACCAGAACGACTCTCCCATTGCAGGCGGATACTCCCCGTAGCGGTCCTTGAACATCTCGCACTCAAGATAGTAGGCCCACATCTCCCCCACCTCACAGTATCCGGCATCACTTTCCTTTCCCGTGCCGTAGCAGGCCCCCGAGGAGGCGAAGGACTTGAGGATGTACTCCACATATTTGTTCCAGTAGTCGTTCCCCACCTTCGCATAGTGGCTCGCGTGCGCGAGTTCGTGCATAACCTCCGAATAGATGGACTTGTAGTCCTCCCTTCCCGAAGTGCCGAGAGTGATGTCCGGGGCGAAAAGTTTCACAAGCGGGGCATACAGGCCGAGGAACCCTGCGATGAGGGCGTGAGAGACCACCGCGCCCTGATGAATCATCGGGGAGCTGCTGGACTCCAGAGAGTTCAGAATCCAGAGCCTGAGGTCAGAAGGCGGAGCCCCGATGTTCATATCCTCCTCTTCGCAGCGGGTTATGTAGTCATAGACGGCGTTGTTCACAACGCAGCGGCGGAAAAGTTTCTCCTCCGAATCCTCTGACACCGAGAGGCTTATCCCGTCAGGCTCGGCCTTTCCGAGAGTGGACACGGAGGCCGGCACAAGGATGAGATTGAAGCCTATCGAGAAGTTTTTCTCGTTCTTGAAAACGAGGCGGTAGCGGATTTTGGAAGAGAAGGACTTGCCCATCGTGTAGTAGCCGTCGCGGTCGGTGTAGGCGGAGGCGAACTTCACGAAAGCGTTGCAGCTCACCTTGACTCCCGCGACTCCGAAAGGCTTTCCGCCGTTAAGGTCTGAGTCAACGATGGTTATGCGGCCCGAAGGTGCCACTTTCGCGGCCTTGGTGAGCCCGCCTGAGAGCATCTCCCCGTTCCCCGTAATCTCGTAGGCCTTCGCCTCAATGGCCTCCCAGTCCAGCGAGCCTGCCTTCGTGGAGGCGTCGCCCTCCGGCAGACAGCATTCGTGCAGGATCTGGTGGGAAATGTCCTCGGGAAACTCAAAGCCCTTCGGGACGACGGCATACTGCCAGGTTATGTTCTCCTCCTCGATTGAAGGGTCGTGGTACCAGTCGCCCTCGCGGACAATTTCATAGTCCACAGGGTGGTCCAGAAGAGTGATTCCCAGCTCTTTCAGTCGGTCGAACTCCTCCTCGCTCCCCGGCAGGAAGCGGACATAGTAGTGAGTGGTCTCGACCGGAAGGATGCTCGCGGCCTTGGTCGGATAAAGTTCCGCGATGGCCTTTGTGATGTTTTCGGTCTTGTAAGGGTCTTCAAGCCGGTTTCCGAGCACGATGCAGCCGTGCTCCACGGCCACCTCGTTCTGTTGTTTTTCGGTCAGAGTGCCGAAGCCGTCGTCAACCCTTTCACACGAAAGCACAGCAACCACTGTCCCGATTAAAAATAGAATACGTTTCATTTCGTACGGTTTTTAAGTTCGGGACAAAGCTAAAAGCAATTAGCCGTTGAATGAAGTGTCAACGGCTAATTTTTCAAAAAAGGCCCTGGAGCCTTCTCAGCGCTATGTTTTTTAATAAAAAACTACAAATCGTTGTAAAACGATTGAAGAAAATGGGCTAAAAGTATGTGACGGTTTTCTGCTCCACAGCGGACAAAATGCTGTTTGCAACGCGGCTCACGCCAAAACGGAAGAAATCCTTGGAGAGCCAATCTTTGCCCAGAACCGTTGAAACTATGAGGTAGTAGCAGACGGCGTCTTTGGCTGAAGCGATGCCTCCGGCAGGCTTGAATCCCACCTTGCGTCCGGTCGCAGCAAAGTACTTGGCGATGCACTGGCACATTACGAACGCCGCCATCGGAGTCGCGTTCACATCCACCTTTCCGGTTGAAGTCTTGATGAAATCCGCCCCGGCCTCCATTGCGAGGAAGGAAGCGCTGGCGATGTTCTCAGCCGAGCTGAGAAGTCCCGTTTCCAGAATGACCTTGAGTTTGACCTTGCGGCCCTGAGCAGCCGCAGCTGCGTCGATGCACTCGCGCACAGCCTTGATTTCCGCGGATGCCCTCTCCCAGTCCCCGGCAAGGAAAGCGTTGAGCGCAAGAACGATGTCCACTTCGTCCGCGCCAGCCTCAACGGCCTTGCGGCACTCGAGGAGCTTCACCTCAAGAAAGCTCTGCGAAGAAGGGAAGCAGGCGGAAACCACGGTGATGTGGAAATCCTCCTTGCGGACGAGCTTCACCGTGGACGCGAAGTTAGGATAGACGCAAATCGAAGCCGGAAGCGGCCAGGTAGGGAAACTCTCCCTGAATGCGTTCACCTTGCCCACGAGCGCTGCAATCGAGTTCTCGGTGTCGTTGGTTTTGAGCGAAGTGAGGTCCAGCATCGAAAAGCAGTTCTTCAGAACTTCCTCAGTCATAAACCCGTCGACATTTGCCGAGATATTGGCTATAGCCCCGTCAATTTCCTCCATCTGGGGGGTGTAGCCGTATTTTTCCATATAATTTACCATATTTTTAAGTTTTATCAGTCTATATAGATGTAAGAATTAACTTATTGTGTCACCGAGCGTTGCTTTACCGCCGAATTTTCAGGCATTTATGCTTATACAGTACCCTTCCTCAATGAGCGGGGCGACCAGGCGGCGGAGAGTTGTCGCGTCATATTTCATCAGGCCCTTCTGGGGAGTCTCCCTGTCGAGGGAATATACCATCGTCTGCCGCGGATGTAGCCGCCGGACAATGTCCATCCAGGGAAAAAGCACCTCGGGCGATGCCGAATCGAAATCGGGAGACTTCAGAAACATTGTCTGAAGGATGAAATTGCCTCCGAATGCCTCAAGATTTCGCACCACTTCCTCTATATTATATACTCCCTGAGGCTGATTTATTTTCCCGGCAAGAGCGGAAGTCGGGGCATCTATTTTCAAAATTGGGTTATCCACCTTTTTAAGTGCCTCAGCCACAGCGGGTTTTCCGCAGGTAGTCGCATTGGAAAGAACGGAAACTTTCGCCTCCGGCGTGAGGGCATCTCTGAGAGAAAGCACCTCGTCCACAATCTCCGGGAAATGGGGATGGAGCGTCGGCTCGCCGTCGCCCGAGAAAGTGATGGAATCGGGCTTTATGCCTTCCGAAGCCATAGCTGTAAGTTTCGCCTTGAGGGCCTCACGAACCTCCTCCACGCTCGGGAACGCGGATTTTGCCACCCCGTCCCTATTCCAGCCGCACTCGCAGTAGATGCAGTCGAAATTGCAGAGTTTGCCGTCTGTGGGAAGCAGATTGATTCCCAGCGACACGCCAAGACGCCGGCTCCTTATCGGGCCGAAAACTATGGTGTCAAAATGGAGCATTATTATTCCTTTATTTTAGCCTCATCGCCCTTCTCCTTGCGAAGACGGATGGGAGTGCGGCGAAATTTTTCATCTTTTTCCCTCAGGACAAACGCGCTGTCGGGAGCCTTTTTCAGATTTTCAGGAGCGAGCTTCAACGGGCCCTTTTCAGCATCGGCTTTAAAGCTGCCGGGAACGGCTCCGAGACCCTCCCCTGCCCGCTTGAGGCTGTCCGATGCGGCTTTGAGACTGTCTGAAACGGCTTTCAAGGTGTCTTTACGAACAATAACCTCAGGGCCGGCGTAGGAAGTGTCGCCCCGCTGGACAAAGCGGATGGCAAGCACTCCGAACGGCTGAATCTCGGAAATGACGCTGTCGGAAGGGTTCACCCGGGACATCGCAACTATTGCGGAGTCGATGTCGAAATGCACCAGGTTCAGGAGGGAATCCCTGCGGTGTGCAGCTTTTTCGGCTGAAACCATCTCATTCTTCTGCGCCTGAAGCTCAGAAAGACGGCGGTTAAGAATCTCGGATGTTGTCCTCAGAATCCTCGAATACCTCTCCGGGTCCTTCATATAATAGTCCACGCTCGCGAGGTAGTCGTCGTAGTTGTAGCCGTACTTTTCGAGTATCGGGGCATAGACCATCGAGGTGTCCGCCTCACGCCTTAGGCGGCTCTCGGTGCCCACCCACTGGTCCAGAACGAACATTTCGGCATAGATCTCGGAGAGTTTGTCCTTGGGTATGACCTTCCCGCCGTCATCCTTCCCGCAGGAAAGAAGCAGCAGGGAAGCCAGCAGCAAGGTCGCCGTCAAGGCCGCAAAACTCTCAAAAATCCGCTTTATCATTTCAGAATTCAATCTATTCGCATTTATCAAATGCCCGGACTTATCCGCCAAATGGAACCTTATCTGAGAGTTGCGCCGTTTTCTTTCTGGAATGTCGCGAGCAGCTTCTCCATAATCCTCTCCACATCGCTGTCGGTGAGGGTTTTCTCCACATCCTGGAGAGTGAAGCTCAAGGCATACTGCTTCTTTCCCTGAGGGATCTTGTCGCCCTTGTAAACATCGAAGAGAGAAACGTTCTTGAGAAGCTTCTTGCCGGTGCGGTAGGCACTCTTGCGAAGATCCGCGAAACTTACGCCCTCGTCCAAAAGAAGAGCGAGGTCACGCTTAACTTCCGGATACTTAGGGAGTTCCTTGTAGGAAATCTTGTCTCTCTTAATAAGCTCGAAGAGAACCTGCCAGTTAATCTCAGCTGCGAAAACAGGCTGCTTGATGCCGAATGACTTCAAAAGCGGCTGGGCCACCACTCCGAGCACTGCAAGAGGCTTGTGGCTGCCCGGGAGAAGATAACTTTGTCCGTCGGAGAAGAGATCCGCAGGAGCGGCGTCAGTCTCCATCTGATAGAGGTCCGCTCCGAAACGGCGGAGGAGAGCCTCCAGATAGCCCTTGAGCTGGAAGAAATTGCCTTTTCCGGCGTCAGCCCTCCAGGATTTCTCCGGTGAGCCCGAGATGAAAAGAGCGAAGCACTGGTGCTCGTCGATGTCGTCGAGAGTAGGCACCTCCACGATGTTCTTCAGAGAGTAAACCGAGCCGTACTCGAAGGTCCGAAGACCCGTGCACTGGTGGTTAATGTTGCGCGCGATTACCTCAAGCCCGTTAAGGATGAGGGTCTGGCGCATAACGTTAAGATCTGAGCTGAGCGGGTTCAGGATGCGCACGCACTTCTGCTCCGGGAAGGTCGTGAGGCGGGAATAGTACTCGCCCCTGGTGAGGGAGTTATTCATCGTCTCCACGAAACCGTTGGCGGCAAGGTAGTCGGAAATTATGTTCCTCACCTGCTCAGGCTCCGGTTTTTCAGTGGTGTTGATTGAAAGGTGCATTGAGCGCGGAAGTTCCACATTGTTGTAGCCGTAGATGCGGAGAATTTCCTCCACGACGTCGCACTCCCTGTAAACGTCAATCATATAGGTCGGCACTCCGACGGTTGATCCGCCCTCGTGGCGCTCGATGAACTCGTAGCCGAGGTTCGTAAGGATTTCCTCGATGGTGGAGTGGCCGATTTTCTTGCCTATGAAGGCCTCGATGCGGTTGTAGTCCAGTTCCACTCTCTTTCTCTCGAACGGTGCGGACTCGACTTTCTGGATTGCCCCCACAAGCTTGCAGCCTGAGAGTTCCTCCAGAAGAAGAATGGCCCTTTTTGCGGCATATTCGATTCCGAGCGGATCTATTCCCCTTTCATAGCGGAAAGATGCGTCGGTCTTGAGGGTGTGGCGCTTTGAAGTCTTGCGGATGGTTACCGGATTGAAGTAGGCAATCTCAAGGAAGATGTCGGTCGTGGAGTCGGAAATTCCGGAATCCTCGCCGCCGAACACTCCAGCAAGGCACATCGGGCCGTCAGCGTTCGCAATTACAAGGTCCTCTGCGCTGAGGCTGCGCTCCACTCCGTCGAGAGTCACAAGCCTCTCTCCCTCAGCGGCTCTGCGGACGATTGCCTTGCCGCCCTTGATTTTAGCGGCGTCAAAGGTGTGGAAAGGCTGTCCGAGTTCCATAAGAAGGAAGTTGGTGACATCCACGACATTGTTGATCGGGCGAAGGCCGATGCTGTGGAGCTTTTTCTGAAGCCACTCAGGTGACGGGCCAATCTTGGCGCCCTTGAGCGTAGCTCCCCAGTAGCGCGGCGCGTCGGTGGTGGCGATAACCTCCACCGGCATTGACTCCGCAGCTGAAGAAGGCTCGCTGAAAGCGTCCACAGAAGGGATTTCGAGGCTGCAAGGGATGCCGTTGTGGCGGAGATATGCGTAGAGGTCGCGGGCCACTCCGATGTGGGAAGCCGCGTCAACCCTGTTTGCGGTAAGTCCTATTTCGATGAGGGTGTCGCACTCGAGGTGGAGGTAGTCCTTTGCCGGAGTTCCAGGGACGGCGGAAGGGTCAAGCACCATAATTCCGTCGTGGGACTCGCCGATTCCAAGCTCATCCTCTGCGCACAGCATTCCGAATGACTCCACGCCGCGAATCTTGGATTTCTTGATTTTGAAATCCTCGCCGAGTGTGGTTCCTATTGTCGCGAGAAGCACTTTTTCTCCCGCAGCGACATTCGGAGCGCCGCAGACAACCTGAAGAAGCTCGCCCTCTCCGGTGTTCACCTTCGTGATGTGGAGGTGATCCGAGTCCGGATGAGGCACACATTCAACGACTTCTGCGACAATGACTCCGGCAAGTCCGCCGGGCACGGCCTCTACGGTTTCAACCGAGTCAACTTCAAGTCCGATGGAAGTCAGCGCCTCGGCCACCTCATCGGGAGTAAGATTACACTTGATGTAATCCTTAAGCCAGTTATACGAAATAGTCATATCTAGATATATTTTATTTATTCTATTCAAATTTTGCAAGTATCTAACTTACTTATATATAACCCTTCTCTCTCTAATCAAACTCTCAAATCCCACGCACTTTTTCCCTCACACAAACCTCCCACACATTTTTATCTGAACCCCCTGCACCTTTATATTAACCCCTCCCGTCCCCTTATAG
>CAVAMP010000010.1:0-57515 GCA_963589825.1 Flexilinea sp.
GATTCCCTATTATTCAGGAGACTACGACGACGCTATGGAATGGTTCGTCAAGGCGTCCCGTTATGCAGATAAAGCCTCCGACAAGACGGCCGTTGGGTTGCTATACAACAAATTGGGCATAATCTACGCCTTCGTTTTCGACCAGAAGAAGTCACTCGAAAGTTTTGACAGGGCTTCAATGGCCTTCCTCGCGGCTGCCGACACATCCCGCTACATAGATGAACTTGAAAGCGCGCTGAACTGCTGCATCGTTCAAGAGGAGTACAAAAGGGCGACATATTACGATGATGTGCTACGCGGAGTGCTGGATTGCGCCGATGAGCCGCAGAAGAGCTCCTATTTTGCAAGCAGAATACAGTTGGCGGCAAATGACGGGACTCTTTCTCTGAAACAGCTGACGGACTATATGGGGAACTTTCCCGACAGCCTCCTCAACTGGAAGGCTATAATCGGGGGCTATGCGCATCTTGGCGAGGCAAAAACAGCGTTGACTTTCCTGGAACAGGTTTCGGCCGAGGATATTGAGCCGTCGGACTTGCCGGCGTACTATTCTTTTTTGTCCGGACTTTACGCCGAAACAGGAGATTACCGCTCTGCATACGAATTCAACCGAAAATACTCCGTTGCAGAGGATGAACGGGATATGCAGGTTTTTCAGTCTGACATCAAGACTGTCCAGTCGAATCTGCAGGCGGAGATGTCCGCTCAGAAGCATCGCTATTCAATGCTGATAACGATTCTGACCTCAGTGATAGCCGTAATGCTGTTGTCGATTCTGCTCATTCTTGTGTCGCGACGGCTTCGCAGGCGCACGGCTGAGCACAGGGCTGCCGAAGCAGAGAAGGCCGAAACACTGAAAATGCTTGAGAGTGCAAGGGCGGAGCTGGCCAATCTTTCCGCCATAAAGGAAGGCAGGGACAAGTCTATGTCGGAGGAAACCATCAATGCGATCGATGAACGTCTGGAAGTGCTGAGCGATTGTGTGAAAAGCGTAATCTCCGGCTATAATTCAGAAGCCATCGAGCATCTTCGCTCGCTTATGGGCGACAGGGAGCATTTTCTGTCCTCAACGAGGGAAATGTTTATGCTCTCCCACATTGAATTCATCAGTTATCTCCAGCAAAAGGGGCTGAGCCACAATGAAATCTCGATATGCTGCCTCATCTCTCTCGGCTTCACGGGGAAAGAACTCTCCACATATATGAACATCCCGAACAGCACCTACAGAAACAGGATTTATGCAATGCGCAAGAAACTCGGTCTTGCAAACGACAACCGTGAAATCTCGACAGTGCTGAAGGAATTGTTGAAGAACTAAATTTTCTTCTCCAAAACCTTTCTGCGAGTGTCACTTTTTGCCTATAAGCCTAGAACTCTGATTTTGGAATAATGGATTGATTGTTAGTATTTTACCTAATTTTGCGGGATTTTACCTTGTTGGCTAAGCTAGCAAGTTGTCGATGGTAAATCATTGTCCAATAGATAATTATCCCAACTGACACTTTTTTTGTTGCCTACAGGCATAAATTGTAGGTTGGCTCAAACATTTCGATTTCCATTTTCGGGATGTTCAATCTGGTGGCAAGTGATTTCCAGCCTTTGACTGCACCCGTCACCTCTTTTATGATGGCATCCGCTTCTCTGGGGGAGAGCATATATTCCTTTGCCGAGTCTTCGAGAACCTTGAGGCTCCTTTCGTTGGTCGTCGAATTAATCAGCAGGCTCTGGTGGCTGTTGAGCGTTGGGTTGAGGTCGTATGCGGGTGCGAGGGTCCATCCCTGCGGGGTGAGGAGAAAACCGTGGTTGCGGAAGTGGTCGTCGGTGTTGCCTATTGCAATGTTGAATGCGACCCTGCGGAAAAGTTCCGTCAGATTCTCCTTGACATTGCAGCACCCCTGAAGGATGAAGTCCACGATGTCGAGATAACCGTTCCCGCTGAGGGCGTCGCTCCCGTCCGAGAGTCCGAGAAGCGTCATAGCCGAGGCGAAGTGAGTTCTGCTTCCATTGTCGCTGCGGTCAAACCGTTTGGAGAGTAGAATGTGGTAATCCCCGTTTGAGGACAGGATTCTCGTCCTGGCTGCTGAAATTCCTGCTTCCTTTGCGAGGAGATGACTGTGATGTTCCCACAGTCCGACATCGAAGTCGTCTTTTCTTGACGGGAATTTCGCGATGTGGAGTCTTCCGTTTTCGTCTTTCACTCCGGCCTTCGGCCTTGCTCCTCCGAGCGATGTACCCGGATGCACCAGTTGCTGGATCCATTTCTTCTCAGGAAGCATCCCTTCGGATTCGCTTCTCTCAATTTCGCTGCAGGCCACCTCAAGCGAGCGGATGTCGGTAATCGGCGGAATCGTGAGGGAAGAATCTGAATTGATGTAGTCTTCTTCAGCGCTTCGTTTGAAGCGCAGTCCTCCCATTCTGGAGAAGTCGTCGATGCCCTTGAGAAAATCGAATGAGTTGAGCCTTTTCGCGGGCCGTCCCTCCTCTTTTGCGATGATCTGTTCCCTTCGTGTAAGCAAAGTGCGTCCCCATCTGTCGGGAAGGGCATCGCTGAAGCATCCGAAAATGTCTCTGTCAGGACGGGTGTATTGCCATCCCGGGTAGTTGTTGAGGTCTGCGCTCAGCTGCAGGTCTGCGTGAGCGCGGAGCCACGACTCGTCGAATCGAAACGAATATGAGTCGGAGCCGCGGAGCGATTCGTAGCCAAGTTCCCCAATGAGGGCGGGGGAGCCGATGAAATCAAAATCTGCAAATACAAGTAGAGTTTCCATATCGAGTCCGGTTAATATAGATTGAGGCCGTCTTGTCTGAATTTACCGCTTCGCTAGACCTTCTTGGAAGCTCTTTCCCTGTTTTTGAGAAGCGCAATATCCTGCAGGGCGTGCCCCATCTCGTCTTTCTGCGCAAGGGCGAGGATGTCATCGTCAAGCTGCAGGGCGTAAAGCACCCTCAGATAAATGCCGATAGCAACTGTCGGCGCACCTTTTTCTATCCTTGAAACGGTCAGCGGAGAACAGGTCGCTCTTTCTGCAACCTGCGCGATGCTGAGGTTTCGCCGCAACCGTGCCAGTTTGATCTGTTCCCCCACTACCTTCATCTTCTGCTCCAGTTTCCGTGGCAGCGCAGTGCCCATAGTGTTTTTAGCCATATATCCAATCAGTCATAATGTCTGCAAATATACAACATTTTATTTATTATATGATTGGTTATTCTTGCCTAATCGCTTTTTCGTATAAGGCCTCCGCCCACTTGATTCTGAAATTTATTGTTTTGCGAGTGTCACTATTTACCCCTAAGCCACGAACTATGATTTTGAGATAAGAGTTTGATTGTTAATACTTTACTTAATTGTTAAGAATTTAACCTTGTCGGTTAAGTAGGGTTATCTGTGCCAGTAATTCATTGACCAGTAGATAATTAAGGCTAGTGACACTTTATTTTTGTCGGAATCTTGTTTTCCTCGTTAATAAATGTTTAACTTTGAGGCTGGTACAATGTGATGGCATTGATTTGGCCAAATGACCGAACGAATTTTGGCCAAATGACCGAATGAATTATTCCGCCCTTGCGGGGAGGGGAAAGGGGCTGAATAGGGGATGGGATGCAAGGCTCTCGACGACGGGCAAACCGCAGCAACCTTTCGGTTGTGAGGATTTGGGCAAGGAGAACAACGCGGCAGACCGCCCCTATTCGACCCCTTTCCTATATTCGGATGGGGTCATTCCGGTTTGGGCCTTGAAAAACCGGTAGAACGTGGTCTGGTTCGGGAAATTCAGTTCATAGACTATGGACTTGATGCTCATATCCGAGTACTTCAGCAGGTTTTTCGCCTCCAGCACCACAAACGAGTCAATCCACTCGTGGGCGGACTTCCCGCTTATGGACTTTATCAGCTTCGAGAGATATTTCGGGGTGAGGTAGAGCTTGTCGGCGTAGAAACCCAGGCTCCTTTCCTTTATGTGATAGTCCCTTACAAGGGCGAGGAAATCCTCCAGAACTATTCTTGAACGGGTGGAACTGCCGTCCCCAATCTTTTTCGCCATTGACAGCCTGTCAGTCCACAGGGCGCCCATAAGGTAGAAAATGGATGAAAACAGCGAGGCGACCGAGTCCCTCGTGTTCGGGAGAGGAAGGGCTGAAACCTCTTTCGCCAACTCGAAATACTGCCTGCACAACTCCCTTTCCCTGTCGTTGATCACTATGCACGGGGTCTCCAGAAGACGGAGGCTCTCGTTGTAGAGTTTGCTGAAATCAAAGCGCGTGCTTGTCATAAGATCCTCCGAAATGGCAACCACGACGAAATTCACCGCCTCCTTCTCCTCCGGGTCTATTCCCGTGACTCTCACGATGTTGCCCGGGGTGTAGAGGCACATCGAGCCTTCCGCGATTGTGAATTTCTTCAGGTTGAGTTCTATCTCGAAATGCCCTTTCAGACAGAAAAATGCGAGATAGCCGTGGAAGCGGCAGGGGTATTCTATGCCGTCCATCTTGGAGTCGTAGTGCATTTCGGCGAGAAAAAGGTCGTCTGCCAAACTGTCATTCACGCTGCTGCAGGGGAAGAGATTTTTGAGTTCCCGGATGCCAAGTTCGATGTATTTCTGTTCCATAAGCGGTTCATTTTGGATTTACAAAAGTACGCATAAATTCTTAAAAAGTCGCTTTTTGCGCCAAAATGTATATTTCGTGCCCTTATTTGTTACCCATTTATCGCATTGTGTGGCAACTAATTTGAGCGGCGACTCCGCGCTTCCCCCTTTTGCACAGGAGGGAGAGCGGCGCGGCGCTTCCTCGCAGCCCTCGCCGATTATTAGTGGAAACAATAAACAGATAACATAAAAAGATGAAAAAAGCAGATTTGATTATCGCGCTTGCCTCTCTGTGCGGCGCATTCGCTTCGCCTGCCTCAGCGCAGGAGGCGGAGAGGGTGCTCACACTCGACGAGTGCAAACAGCTGGCGGTGCAGAACAGCAACGAACTTAAGACCGCGCAGCAGAAAGTGAAAGTCGCCGAGTACGACAAGAACATCGCCATCGCGAACTATTTCCCGAAAATCACGGCTTCAGGCACCTATATGTACTGCAACCGTGACCTCAAGCTCATCAGCGACGAGACTTCGCAGGAGCTTCAGAGCGCGGGAACTAAACTTCAGGGCGATGTGACAAACCAGGTCGCGACACTTCTCTCAGACCCGGACGTTCTGAAAAAGTATATGACCGACGCCGCTTTCCAGAAGATGATCGGCGCGCTCGGAAGCCTTGACATCGCGACCCCTATCAACGCAATCGGCGAGCAGGTAAGTTCAGCCCTGACTCTGAATATGCACAATGTAACGGCAGCGGTCGTTTCCGTTCAGCAGCCTGTCTTCGTGGGCGGAAAAATCATCGCCTCCAACCAGATGGCCGTTTATGCCGAGAAGCTGGCCCAGTCGCAGTACAACCAGGCTGAGAGCGCGCTGATGGTCAGCGTGGAGCAGGCCTACTGGCAGATTGTCTCCATCGCGGCGAAAAAGAACCTCGCCGAGAACTATGCCGACCTCCTGCGTCAGATGGGTACCGATGTGGATGCGCTCGTCGCTGAAGGATTCGCCACCCCGTCCGACGCCCTCACAATCAAGGTGAAGACCAACGAGGCGGAGATGCTTCTCACCAAGGCCACCAACGGACTCGCGCTTTCCAAGATGCTGCTCTGCAAGGAGTGCGGACTGCCGCTTGACAGCAACATCACCCTTGCGGACGAGTCCCTGGACGCGATTCCGGTGCCTGAGGCTGTGCCCGAGATGAGCGACGAGGAGATTTACGCCGCCCGTCCGGAGATTCAGAGCCTCGACTACGCCAAGAAGATTTATGACAAGAAAGTTGCGGTTGTGCGCGCGGACGGACTTCCGACGATTGCCCTTACCGCAAATTACGCAGTGACTAACCCAAGCGTATTCAACGGCTTCCAGAACAAGTTCGGTGGCTTCTTCTCTGCCGGCGTCGTGGTTTCAATTCCTATTTTCCACGGCACCGAGGCCATCCAGAAGACCAAGAAGGCGAAGGCCGAGGCCGCTCTGACCCAGTACAGGCTGGATGACGCGAAGGAGATGATTTCGCTTCAGGTGGCCCAGCTCCGCCAGCAGTCCCGCGAGGCCGAGGAGAAGCTCGCGATGGCGCAGAGCAATCTCGACAACGCCGAGGAGAACCTCAGGGTCGCAACGGCAGGATGGAACGAGGGTATGGTCGCTTCGAATGTGCTCCTGCAGGCGCAGACAGCCTGGCTTCAGGCCCACTCCGAGTTCATCGAGACCGGCGTGGAGCTGCAGATGTGTGCCGTCAAGCTCGCCAACGCCGAAGGCCGGTAATGGCAGTCTAAAAAGCGGATTGCTGCCCGCAAAAAGTAAAAGTTGAATAATAATAAAAAGAAATATACAATGGAAAAGACTCAGAAAAAAGGCAACCTCCTTCTTGGAATCATCGTGCTGGTTGCGCTCATTGCAGCAGTCGCTGCGCTTGGAATCGTGTTCTCAAAGCCTAAGGAAGCCGTCATTCAGGGTGAGGCCGAGGCTGCCGAATATCGCATCTCGGGCAAGGTCCCGGGAAGAATCGAGGCCTTCTATGCCTCTGAAGGCGACCTGGTGCACAAGGGAGACACCCTCGTCCTTATCGACTCACCTGAAGTGAGGGCAAAACTCGCTCAGGCCAACGCCGCCTACGAGGCTGCAGCCGCCCAGCGCAACAAGGCCAACACCGGCGCCCGCAAGGAGGAAATCGCCGGAGCATACGAAATCTGGCAGAAGGCTCTCGTGGGCAAAGACATAGCGAAGAAAACCCTCGACAGGGCAACCCGCCTTCACGAGCAGAATGTAATCAGCGACCAGAAATTCGATGAGGCCACAGCCCAGTACGATGCCGCAGTGGCAACCGCCGAGGCCGCAAAATCCCAGTACAATATGGCTGTGAAGGGCGCACGCGCAGAGGACAAAGCCGCTGCAATCGCCCTTGTGGACAGGGCCAACGGAGCCGTTATGGAGGTTAAATCCTATCTTTCCGAGCTCAAGCTCACCTCTCCTGTCGACGGAGTCATCTCTGCCCGCTATCCTCACGTGGGCGAGCTCGTGGGCACAGGTTCCCCGATTATGACCGTCACGGACCTCTCCGATATGTGGTTCACATTCAACATCCGCGAGGACCGTCTCCATTCGATGAAAATCGGCGACAGCCTCTCGCTGAGCATCCCGGCTCTTGACGGAGCTACCGTTGAGGCAAGGGTCACCTACATTGCCGCAAGGGAGTCATACGCCACCTGGAGGGCAACCAAGGAGACCGACAGCTACGATGCGAAGACCTTCGAGGTGCGTGCCGTGCCTGTCACAAAGGTTGACGGACTTAGGCCTGGAATGACGGTGATAGTAATTAAATAAGAGGCGGTCTACTGCGTTCCTCTCCTAGGTCAAATCCTCACAACCGAAAGGTTGCTGCGGTTTGCCCGTCGTCGAGAGCCTTGTATCCCATCCTCTTATTTAATTCCTATATGTTGTGGATTATGAATAACTTTATTAAAGTCGTGCGGCGGGAATTCGCGATAATCCGCCGCAAGCCTGTCTACTTACTCGGATCGGTGGGGATGATGGCGGTCTGCTGCCTTTTCTACCTGACATTCTTCAAATCCGGACTCCCTGAAGACCTGCCGATCGGAGTTGTAGATATGGACAACTCATCACTTTCGCGCAACTTCTGCAGCCAGATGGACGCGACCCAGCTGGGAAAGGTCATCCGTTTCGATGACTTTTCCTCCGCCAGGGACGCGATGCAGACCGGAAAGGTCGCATCCCTTTGCGTCATCCCGAAGAATATGGCCGCTGACGTCTATGCTTCTCGACGTCCGACATTCACCTACTACGTAAACTCGCTCTATATGATTGCCGGCGCGCTGAGCTACAAGGACGTCCTCACGATGGTCACACTCACGGGAGGCGCGGTCCAGAGGGAGGTTTTCCGTGCCAAGGGCTACTCCGAGGGGCAGATTATGGGCCTTATTCAGCCGATTGTAGTGGACGAGCACCACATCGGCAACCCGATGACCAACTACAGCATCTACCTCAACAACATAATCCTGCCGGGACTGCTGTGTCTGAGCATAGTCTTCGTGCTGATTTACGCACTGGGCTCCGAACTCCGCTACGGCACTTCCTCCGAGCTGATGGAGACGGCGGGAGGCTCTTTCGCCGCGGCGCTTCTTGGGAAACTCACCCCATACACGCTCATATACCTTATTCTCGGACTCGGACTTGACGCCCTGATGTTCGGGCTGTGCAAATTCCCTCTTGCGGGAAGCATCTGGAATATGATGCTGCTGATGGTGGTTTTCATCTTCTCCTGCGAGGCCGTTGCAGTCACGATTGTGGGGCTTCTGCCGACGCTGCGCTATGCCCTTAGCATCGCCGCCCTTTTCACAATCCTCGGCTTCTCGTTCTCCGGGTTCACTTTCCCGGTTGAGGCTATGCCGAAGGCAATCCAGGGCATTTCGGTGCTCTTCCCGCTGCGTTTTTACTATCTCTCCTACGTTCAGGAGGCGATTTTCGGAACGGGACTCGGCGACTGGTGGCCGTACCTTGTGTATATGCTTCTTTTCCTCGTCGGCCCTCTCTGCGTCAGCGGAAGGCTGTCAAGAGCCTGGACCAACGGCAACTACCCTCGGTAAAGGGGCTGAATAAAATAAGATAATTACTTATGTTTAAGGAACTTAAAAGAATATTTGCAGACTCTTACGTGCTGATTATCTTCCTCCTCGGAGGCCTGATATATCCGGTCGTTTACGGGTTGATATATTACCGGGGCACGGTGGACGAGATGCCTGTTGCTGTGGTGGACTTGAGCCAGAGCTCTGACAGCCGCAGGTTCATTCAGAAAATCGACGCCTCAAGGGAGGTGGATGTCGCCTACAAATGCGCCTCTATGGCGGAGGCACGCTCCCTTATGGAGGAGAGGAAAGTCCACGGAATCGTCCTTTTCCCGGAGGATTACGGCGACCGCCTCGCGCAGATGGAGCAGGGAACGGTTTCCACTTACGCCGATATGGCAAGCTTCCTCTATTACAAAAACCTCACGATGGCGGTGAACCACGTGATGATTGACGAGATGCGCACAATCGAGACCACGCGCTACGCTTCGCTCGGAATGACGGGCGAGAGCATCGCACAGCTCGTCGAGGCCATTCCGGCGGAGGAAAACGTCCCGTTCAACACCAACTACTCCTTCCTGATTTTCTTCCTCAGCGCGGCTCTGCTCCTTGTGGTGCAGCAGACTATGTTCTACGGAGTGAGCGTTATGAACGGCTCTATGAGGGAGGGAAACGCAACGCACGACGGCTCCCTCATCGGAAGGGCAGCGGCTTACGCGCTGATTTACATCGGAATTGCGACCTACGCCCTGCTTGTGGTGCCGGCTATGTTCGGCCTGCCGCAAAGGGGCCGGGTGCTGGATATGCTCGCGCTGATTTTCTTCTTCGTGATTGACTGCGTGGCGTTCAGCTTCACTTTCAGCCGTTTCATCCGTCACAGGGAAACGGTGTTCGTGGAACTGCTCTTTATGTCCTCAATCTGCCTGTTCCTCAGCGGAGCTGTGTGGCCGGAAAGCGCGATGTCGCCCTTCTGGAAGGCCGTTTCGTGGATTTTCCCGTCCACTTTCGCAATCCAGGGCTTCAACTGCATCAACAACGCAGCCTGCACCCTGCCGATGGTGAGGCCGCAGATTCTCGGCCTCTGCGCCCAGTTCGCCTTCTACGCCTGCACCGCGTTCATAATGGATATGAGCGAGAGAAACCACTACGCCTCCCGCCTACACGCCCTTAGGGAACGCCGCCACCGCATCCTCGAGGCAAGGCATCAGCGCCGGCTCTCCGGGGCGCAATAGCCTGAAGGCATAGTCATAGAATGAAAGAGGTGAAGTGTGAGGCGGGTGGCCGCTCCCATTTCGCCTCTTTTTAAATAAAATGTTTATATTTGCGGCTCGAATTATGTTATAATTATGTCAATCTGCCGCTGAGGGCCCCAGGGTGAGGGTCAGAGCTTACAGAGCCTGAGTGTGGCGGAAAAAATAATTCTAAAAATTATGAGCACAAAGAACAAATTGGTTGCTAATTTCCTCCTCGGTACAGCGGGAGGACTCCAGTACCTCAGCCTCAAAAGGGCCAGCAAAAACCCTCGCAAGACCGGCGCGAACACGCTCCGCGGGGTGCTTGAGTACGCAAAGGACACTGTCTATGGCAAGGAGCATCACTTCGCCGACATTCTCGCAGCGAAAACTGATGACGAACTCTTCGCACTGTGGCAGAAAAATGTGAAACCGAACGATTACGAGGACTTCCGTCCTTATGTTGAAAGGCACAAACACGGCGAGAGCGACATTCTCTTCCCTGGGAAGCCGGTTCTCTACGCAACGACTTCAGGAACTACCGCCGAGCCGAAATGGATTCCTATCACCGAAAAATACCTCAAGACCATCTACGGAAAGATGACCAAGGTATGGCTTTTCAATTTCATCAAGAACCGTCCTAATGTTTTCGGAGGAAAGATTCTCTCCATCGTCGGAAAGGTTGTCGAGGGATATGCTCCGGACGGCACCGTATTCGGATCAGTTTCAGGAGTAACCCAGAGGGACTGCCCGGGCTTCGTGAAGGCTCTCTACTCAAACCCGCAGTGCGTCTATTCCATCGCCGACTACAACGCCCGCTACTACGTTCTTATGCGTATGGGAGTCGAGCAGGACATCACCCTCATCGTAACCGCCAACCCTTCAACCATCGTTGAGCTTCAGAACAACGTGAACAGGTTCTATGACGAGTATGTCGAGGACATCGAGAAAGGTACGATTTCGGACAAGATCAAGCTCGAACCGGAAATCCGCAAGGAGCTTGAGGCCTGCGTCAAACCTAACCCGAAGAGGGCTGCCGAGCTGAGGGAACTCAAGGCAAAATACGGCAAGGTGCTTCCTAAGCACTACTGGCCTAACCTCCAGATTCTCAACACCTGGAAATGCGGAAACACCAAAGTATACCTTGACAAGTTCAAGGATTCATTCCCTGAGGGTATGCTCCACCAGGAGTTCGGCTACTTCGCTTCAGAGTGCCGTTTCGGACTCGTTCTTGACGACACCGTCAACACCGTCCTCTTCCCTCACTTCCACTACTATGAGTTCATCGCCGAGGAGGATATGGACAATCCTAACCCTACCTTCCTCCAGCTTGACGAACTTGTCGAGGGCAAGCGCTACTGCCCGTATGTGACGACTTTCGCAGGGTTGTACCGCTACAATATGAACGACCTCCTCGAGGCAGGTCCTAAGTTCTGCGGCACTCCGACCGTCCACCTCATCCAGAAGGTCAACGGTATCGTCACCATCACCGGAGAGAAGCTTCACGAGCGCCAGTTCATCGAGGCTGTCCACAAGGCCGAGGCCGAGACCGGTCACAAGACCCGTTTCTTCATCGGTTTCGCAGACCTTGACATCTCCGCTTACCACTTCTACTATGAGTTCGAGGACCAGACCACCTCTCAGGAGACTGCAGAGGAGTTCACCAAGGTCGTGGACAAGTACCTCCGCGCTCAGAATGTTGAGTATGTGGCAAAGAGGGATTCCCTGCGTCTGAAAGACCCTGTTACCCACCGCCTTGTGAGCGAGTCCTTCGAGAAATTCAAGGAGCGCTGCATCGCAGAGGGCGCACGCGACGGACAGTTCAAACTTAACATCCTCCTTCAGGACGAGAAGCGCCACGCTAAATTCAAAGATTTGGTAATCAAAGACTAAGGTCTATGATGCCAAAGGCAGTTATATTCGATCTTGACGGGACTTTATTCGAGTCCCGTCATTTTCCTATTCGTCTCATTCTCGCAGACCCGCTTCACCTTGTGGTGCTGGGCTCCGAGCGAAAGTTCAGGAAGACTCTTCGCGGAAGGCATTTCGAAAAGCCCGAGGACTATTATTCCGCTCTTTTCTCCCTTATGGGGAAGGGTTCGGAAAAGAAAGCCGCGGAGTGCAGGGACTGGTTCTATGGGACATATATGCCTAATCAGGCAAGAATCATAAAAGAAAAATTCGGCCCGAGGCCTTCTCTGAAAGCGCTCCTGGAGCACCTTCGCAGCGAAGGGGTGAAAATTGCGGTGCTTTCAGACTACTGCTTCGTGGACGAGAAACTCTCAGCCTGCGGCCTTTCCCGCTCCGATTTCGACGGAGTGTGGGAGTCTCCCGAACTGGGCGGTCTGAAACCTTCGAAGGAAGTTTTCCTCGGCGCCTGCAAGGCTCTCGGGGTCGCTCCCGGGGATGCCCTTATGGTGGGCGACAAGACCGACACCGACGGCGGCGCCCTTGATGCCGGACTGAGTTTCATTCATATCGTGAAATCCGCAAAAAAGAAACAGAATCCGGAAACTGATATGCTCTGGGGCGAGTTCCTTTCTTACTGCGGAGTGCAGGCCCCCCTGGAGTAAGGCTGCCGCCCGAAAAAAGCGCCGGGGCAATTTGAAAGAACACATTATGGGAAAAGGAATAGACAATATAAAGTATCGCGAAATGGAAGTCGAGCCGGGAGTTTTTCTTCCCGACATTGACATCGAATACCCCGAGACAGACTCCACCGAACGCATCGCTCCGGTCCGCTATGACGGCCGCACGGTTGTTCTCGACGAGAATTACCCCTATCTCGACAAGTCTTTCCACTACCGTTTCAACCATTTTCTGAACAGAACCCTTCTCTGCAGCGTCGTGCGGTGGATAAACAGGGTGCGCTACGGGCTCAAAATCGAGGGCAGGGAGAATCTCAAGCCCTACAGGAAGCAGCTCGAAAACGGCGCGATGACAGTCTGCAACCACGTCTACCGCTGGGATCTCGCCTGCGTGATGGACGCAATAGGGATGCGCAGGCTCTGGTTCCCGATCTACGGCGAGCATATGCGGGGCAAGGATATGTGGTTTATGCACTATCTGGGAGGCATTCCTGTCCCTGAGACAAGGGCCGGGATGAGGCCGTTCGACGCCGCGTTCGACGAGTTCCACCGCCGCAAGGAGTGGCTACACGTTTTCCCTGAGGCCTCCAGCTGGAGGTACTACGCGCCGATTCGTTCCTTCAAAAAGGGCGCGTTCTCAATGGCCTACAAGTACAACATTCCGGTAATCCCGTTCGTTCTGACATACCGTCCGCGCACGGGCATCTACAAGCTTTTCGACAAACCGGATGTTCCGCTTCTCACAGTTCACGTCGGCACTCCTATCCTAACCGACGGCTCCGCTCCCCGCAAGGCCGAGATTTCGCGCCTTCTCAACGAGGCGCACTCTCAGATGGTGAAGATGGCGGGTATTAAAAAGAACCCGTGGCCCGCAGAGGTGGTTTAGGGTCTAAAAGGCGGTCTACTGCGTTGTTCTCCTCTCCCAAATCCTCACAACCTACAGGTTGCTCCGGTATTGGGCTCGTCGAGAGCCTTGTATCCCATCCTTTTATCCTCCTAAACCGATTAAGGATTTACATTGTTAAAATTCAAGACGGAAAGGGGCGCCGAGCTTCTTTTCTTTGAAGATGTAGTTTGAGGTGTCTCCCACTATGTTGCGGGAGGCTTCTGAGCTGAGCTTTTCGTAGTCGATGACTATTCCTTTGGAGAGAAACTCCATTTCAATTTTCTGAACCGAGGAGACAGCACGACCGAGTTCCGACTGGATCTCCGGGATTTTCGCTTCGCCCTCGAGAATCGCGCCCGTGAGCTCCTGGCGGCGTTCCACGTCGTCGCTCAGAGCGAACTCCTCCCTCATCTTTTCAAGTTCCCTGATTTCTTCGTCAAGGCTGGCGCGAAGGGTGCGGACCTCGTTCATCGCGGCCATATAGCGGTCCGTGTCGCTACTGCGAGGAATTGAGCCGTCAAGCGCTCCGCCCGTTTCCATCACCTCCAGACCCTCCGCAGGGTCAAGGGCGATGAGGGAGGCAAGCCGGCCCGCCTCGGTCACTTTTTCTCTTTTTGGAACAAACTCATATTCAAGCACATAGACATAAAGGCTGTCTCCTGTGCAACCCCTGTCGGAGGCGAAGACTGAGTAGCGGCCGTCGTCTGTGTTCATATATAGGTAGTCGTTGTCCACTGAGGAGTAGGGGAATCCGAGGTTGACCGGGGTGCCCCATCGTCCTTCCTCTTCCGACCACTCGGACTCGTAGAGGTCATATCCCCCCAGGCTGTCCTCCCTTCGGGCGGAGAAATAGAGGGTGCGGTGGTCTGCGCTCAGCATCGGGAAAATTTCGTCGGCGTGGGGCCCGGGCCGGGCGGCAGCATTTCCGCCTGTGTGGGCTGAGGTGCTGTCGGCCTTGGAAAGAGCGAGCTCCGCGGAGTCCTTCGGAGCGGCGGGGAAAACAATTTCTGGCCGCGTCCAGAGGGTGTCAAGATGCGTTGAGGCGATTTTGAGGTTTCCGAGGGTGTCGGCTGTGGAGAAATACAGCTGCTCATCTTCCTCGTTCATATAGAGGACGTCGGGAATGTTCCCGAGGCACCCCGGGAAATGCACCGCTGCAAGGCTGTCGCGAAGCCCCGGGCAGAGGGAGGCGTTGTGCCAGACATTGTCGGGAAGGGGATAGTAGAGGAAAAAGTCCTTCACGGAGAATTTCTGGCGGGCCACAACGGTCGGAATCGCCACATCTTCCGAGAAATCCAGTCCCCGCTCAGAGAGAGAAAGCACCGTCTCCGCCCTTTCAATCTGCAGGCTGTCCGCCCTAAGAAGCGAAAGTGCCCGCAGGGAGTCTGCAGGGGCGAGAGAGTCCGGGAGGGCGCGGGCGCGTGAAATGCGGGAAGAAAGCGAGTCTATGGCGTCGGAGCAGAGGGTCTCGGCGCGGCGGAATTTGTATTGCTTTCTAAGAGAATCCGCAAGGGAGATTTTCTCCTCGGGCGAAAGCCTGTTTTCGGGAGAGATCGCTGCAACCTCCCGAGGGGCCTCGGGAATGGATATCCGAAGAGTGTCGGAAGTTTCCGGGACTGCCAGGCGGAGAGAATCGGGAGCGGCGGGGGCCTGTGCGAGAAGGCTCCCGGAGGCGGAAAGCGCCGCCAAAGCAAAACATATAATTTTATATCCCGATTTCATAATATAACCCCAATAAGCGCAAGCATCGTTCCCTCCGAAGGGTCAGGCTCTTAAAATGGGACTACAAATTTAAGAAAAAGTGCGTTTATAAGAAAAAAATCGTAAATTTGTGCCCTATTTGCCGACAGGTAAATTTTTTGGACAATAAATATTAATTAAAACTATAAACTATTATGCAAAGTAAAGGTGCAATCAGATTCGTTGCAATCTGCCTCGCTCTTGCCTGCCTCTGGCAGCTTTCCTTCTCCGTCGTGACGAGGGTTCAGGAGAGCAAAGCCGACAAATATGCGGCCAAAGCCGTGGAGAAGGTGAGCGCTACAGCGGAGTACAACGCAATCCCGGACGAGGACAAGGCATACTACCTTGACTCAATCGCCAAGGTGAACAACCGCAGGTTCCTCGATTCCATCTCAGCCGAGAAAGTATATTTCGGTTACACTTACAAAGACGTGAAGACCAAGGACATCAACCTCGGTCTGGACCTCAAGGGAGGTATGAACGTTATGCTTCAGGTTCAGCTTGAAGACCTCGTGAAAGCCCTCGCAGGTGGCAGCCAGGACCCTCAGTTCCTTGCAGCAATCGACTCTGCAAAGGTTCGCAGCGTCACTTCACGCGAAGATTTCATCACCCTCTTCGGCAAGGCTTGGCAGGAGACTGCAGGCGGACGTCCTCTTTCAGACGTGTTCGCAACCTTCGACCTCAAGGACAAGGTGAACTCGCAGAGCAGCGACGCCGAGGTTCTGGTCGTCATCCAGAAAGAGAGCGAGAGCGCAATCTCCAACTCCTTCAACGTGCTCCGTAACCGTATCGACCGTTTCGGCGTCACTCAGCCTAACATCCAGAAAATCGGCAACACCGGAAGGATTCTCGTCGAGCTCCCGGGCGTAAAAGAGCCTGAGCGTGTGAGAAAGCTTCTCCAGGGAACAGCCTCCCTCGAATTCTGGACGACCTTCCAGTTCTCCGAGATTGAACCGTTCCTCACCGAGGCCAACGCAAAACTCGCCGAGATTCTCCCTTCAGAAGAGATTGAGGCTGCAGCAGAGGCTAAGTCAGAGTCAGACGACATCGTAAGCCAGGAGGTTGACGCAGCCGCTTCCACCACCGAGGACGCAGAGATGGAGAGCTACAAAAAGGCCAACCCTCTCTTCGCCGTTCTCCGTCCGTCAGGCTACAACACCAACGCCTGCATCGGTTTTGCAAGCTACGCCGACACCGCAACGGTCAACAAATATCTCGCAATGCCGGCCGTAAAGGAGTGCTTCCCTCACGAGTTCAGGGCAATGTGGACAGTAAAGCCTTCAGACCAGATCCCGGGCGGCAACTACTTCGAGCTTGTCGCAATCAGGAACACTTCCCGCGACGGAAAGGCTCCGCTTGACGGAGACGCCGTAACGGAGGCACGTGTTCAGTACGGTGACGGCGGTGCACATCCTGAGGTCTCCATGTCAATGGACTCAGAAGGCGCTCAGACCTGGGCAAGGCTCACCAAAGACAACATCGGCCGTCAGGTTGCGATCGTTCTCGACGGTATGGTTTACTCATACCCTACAGTCCAGAGCGAAATCTCCGGCGGTTCCTCACAGATTACCGGTAACTTCACCCTCGAAGAGGCGGAGGACCTTGCAAACGTCCTCAAGTCCGGTAAACTTCCGGCCCCTGCAACCATCATCCAGGAGCAGGTCGTAGGACCTTCACTCGGTAGCGAGTCCATCAACGCGGGTCTCATCTCCTTCGTGATAGCCTTCCTCCTTGTGCTCCTCTATATGGTATTCTTCTATCAGGGAGCAGGTCTCATCGCTGACTTCGCCCTCCTTTGCAACGTGCTTCTCCTCCTCGGATCGCTCGTTTCATTCGGAGCAGTCCTCACTCTGCCGGGTATTGCAGGTCTCGTCCTCACCCTCGGTATGGCGGTGGATGCCAACGTCATCATCTATGAGAGAATCAAGGAAGAGCTCCGCGCGGGCAAGGGTCTCGGAAAGGCTGTCGCCGACGGTTACAAGAACGCATACTCCGCAATCATCGACGGTCAGGTAACTACCGCCCTCACCGGTGTCGTTCTCTTCCTCTTCGGTTCAGGTCCTGTTAAAGGTTTCGCCACCACCCTCATCATCGGTATCGTAACCTCAGTGCTCACTTCCATCTTCATCACCCGTCTTGTAATTGACGACCGTCTTGCAAGGGGCAAGGGAGTGTCATTCGACAACAAGCTCACAAGGAACTTCCTCCAGAACACCCACGTGGACTTCCTCAAACTGAGGAAATTCTCCTACATCTTCTCAGGAGCCCTCATCATCATCTCCATCCTTTCAATCTGCATCAAGGGATTCACCTACGGTGTTGACTTCACCGGAGGCCGTACCTATGTCGTAAGGTTCGACAAGCCTGTCACCGCCGAGGCAGTGCGTGAGGCAACTCTCGCCGAGTTCAGCGAGGCAGTCGAGGTTAAGCAGTTCGGTGGAGAGAGCCAGATGAAGATTACCACCGCCTACAAGATTGAGGACGAGTCCAGCGAGGTTGACGCAGAGGTTGAGCAGATGCTCTATGATGCCCTCAAGGGTCTCTATGCCGAGGATCTTACCTTCGACGAGTTCCGCTCCACTGTGGACAACCCTAACGGTATCGTAAGTTCCGACAAGGTGGGTCCTACCATCGCAAACGATATGAAGCGCGACGCAATCATCGCGGTCATCATAGCCCTCTTCGTAATCTTCGCATACATCGCAATCAGGTTCAAGAACTGGACTTGGGGACTCGGCGGCGTGGTTTCACTTGCCCACACTGCAATCATCGTGATCGGATTCTTCTCTCTGTTCAGCGGCATCCTTCCGTTCACCCTCGATGTTGACCAGACGTTCATCGCCGCAATCCTTACCATCATCGGATACGCAATCAACGATAACGTGGTCATCTTCGACCGAATCCGTGAGTTCAAGGCAGACCATCCGAAGGCTGACCTCGCCGTCAACGTGAACAACGCGCTCAACAGCACCCTCTCACGTACAATGAACACCTCTCTCACCACTCTCGTCACTATGCTTGCAATCGCAATCTTCGGCGGTGAGGTCATCAGGGGTCTTTCAGTTGCGCTCATCCTCGGTATCATCATCGGTACTTACGCTTCCATCTTCATCGGTACTCCGGTTATGTATGATGTCGTAACGGCCGTTGAGAAGCGCAAAGCCGCAAAAGCTAAATAAAAAGGCATCTGCTTCGTTACGCGGCTTGCCCAAATCCTCACAACCCTAAGGTTGCTCCGGTATTGGGCTTCGCCGCAAGCCTCGCATCTGCACTTTTTATTTAACTTTTGCCCCACCCACACATTTTATAAAAAACAAGCGTCCGGAATGTTTTTCAGACGCTTGTTTTTGTCTATATTTGCAACCTTGGCGCAGGACCCCGAGCGGGGGTCTCCGCCTGCAACCCCCAAAAACTCCCGATATGTCATTCGTACACCTGCACGTCCACACCCAGTATTCCATCCTTGACGGATTCTCAGCCATCCCGAAACTCTTCTCGAGGGCCGAGGAACTCGGTATGGGGGCGCTTGCCATCACCGACCACGGCAATATGTACGGCATCAAGGAGTTTATGAAATATGCGGGCAAGCACCCCGGCATAAAGCCCATCCTCGGGTGCGAGATTTATGTCACCCGCCACTACGACCACCACCTCAAGGACTCCAACCACCGCAAATACTACCACCTCATCCTACTCGCGAAGAACTACGAGGGCTACAAGAACCTGATGAAAATCGTTTCCACCGGGCACATAGAGGGAAAGTATTACGACAAGCCCAGGGTGAGCCACTCCGTTGTGGAGCAGTACCACGAGAACCTAGTCTGCCTTTCCGCCTGCATCGCCGGGGAAATCCCTCAGAACATAATCGCGGGGGATATGGAGGCTGCCCAGAAGAGCATCGAGTGGTTCAAGAGGGTCTTCGGGGAGGACTACTACCTCGAAGTGCAGCTGCACAAGACCGAGGTGCAGGGCCTAAGCGGCGAAGCCTACAGTAAGGTCTGGGAAGTGTATGAAAACCAGACCGTTGCGAACAGGGGCATCTTTGAACTCGCAGAAAAGATGGGGGTCAAGGTCGTAGCCACCAACGACGTGCACTTTGTCCGCAAGGAGGACGGTCCGGCCCACGACAGGCTCATCTGTATGAACACCGCCGCCTTCCTCGACGACGAAAAGAGGCTCCGCTACACCCAGCAGGAATACCTCAAGAGCGAGGAGGAGATGGCCGCCCTTTTCCCCGACCACCCGGAAGTAATCTCCAACACCCTCGAGGTCGCCGACAAGATTGAAAGCTACAAGATTGACCGCGGACACGTTCTCCCCAAGTTCGACCTTCCGCCGGATTTCCTCGCGGGGATTGACTCCGAACTTGAAAAATACAAGGAAATAATCGACGTGGGCCGCTGCGACAAGGACGGCAACGACCGCGGAGAGGAGTTCTGCAGGAGCGTCGCGTACCTGTGCCACCTCACCTACAGGGGCGCCCACATCCGCTACGGCGAGACTTTCACCCCGGAGCAGGCGGAGAGAATCGACTTCGAACTCAAGACCATCTGCCGAATGGGTTTCCCGGACTACTTCCTCATTGTCCAGGACTACATAGCCGCCGCCCGTGCGATGGGCTCTATGGTGGGCCCGGGCAGGGGTTCCGCGGCAGGTTCCGTTGTCGCCTACTGCCTCTGGATCACCAACCTCGACCCTATCAAGTACCAGCTCCTGTTCGAGAGGTTCCTCAACCCTGACCGAATCAGTATGCCGGATATCGACGTGGACTTCGAGGACCTCGGGGCCGCGCACAAATATGTGGAGGACCACTACGGGCTTGATCACGTCTCCCGCGTCATAACCTTCGGCACTATGGCGGCGAAGTCCGCAATCAAGGATGTGGCCCGAATCAGCAGGATGAGCCTTGACGAGGCGAACAGGCTTGCGAAGATGGTTCCTGACCGCCTGAGCGAAATGAAGGAGCAGGAATATCCGTTCAACCCCAAGCTCGATGAGCTCAAAAAGGGTTTCAAGCAGATAAGCCGGCAGGTGGAGATTGACGACCCCGACAATCCGGGGCAGAAAAAGACCGTGGAGAAGTTCTTCCAGCAGGGTATGGAGGAGAAGGACGCGAAAATCACACTCGAAAACTGCTACCGCCTCGTTCCAGAGTTCAAGAATGAGCTTGAAAACGGAACGGAACTCACCAAGGAGGTGCTCCACTACGCCAAGGAGCTCGAAGGAAGCATAAAGCAGGTGGGAGTCCACGCCTGCGCGACCATCATCGGCCGCGGTAACCTTATGGACTACATCCCTATCTGCCTTTCCGAGGACAAGGAAATCCTCGACGAGAACGGCAAGAAAAAGGAGTTCTGGACCTCCCAGTACGACGGCCACTACATCGAGGACGTGGGTATGCTGAAGATGGACTTCCTGGGCCTGAACACCCTTTCGATTATCCACAGCTGCCTGGACCTGATAAAGGAGAGGCACGGGGTGGACATCGACATCGAGGCCATTCCTATCGACGACCCCGAGACATACGCCCTCTACAGCCGCGGAGACACCACGAGCGTGTTCCAGTTCGAGTCCCCGGGAATGATGAAATGGCTCCAGCTGCTTCAGCCTACAAGGTTTGAGGACCTCATTGCGATGAACGCCCTCTACCGTCCGGGTCCTATGGACTATATCCCTTCGTTCGTAGCCCGAAAACAGGGACAGGAGAAGGTGGAATATGACCTTCCGGATATGGAGGAATACCTCAAGGACACCTACGGAGTGACGGTCTATCAGGAGCAGGTGATGCTTCTCTCGCAGAAACTCGCCGGGTTCACCAAGGGCGAGGCCGACAAGCTGAGGAAAGCGATGGGAAAGAAGCAGATCGACATCCTTAACTCCTTGAAGGACAAGTTTATGACCGGCGGAATGAAGAACGGTCATCCGGAGAAGATTCTGGACAAGATCTGGAAGGACTGGGAGAAATTCGCCCAGTATGCGTTCAACAAGTCGCACGCGACCTGCTATGCCTGGGTAAGTTACCAGACGGCCTGGCTCAAGGCGCACTATCCGGCGGAGTTCCAGGCGGCGAACCTGAGCAACAACCTCTCGAAGATGGACGAGATCAAGAAGATTATGGATGACTGCAAACGCGGCGGCATCAAGGTCTTGAATCCGGACATCAATGAGTCTGGCAACGCGTTTTCCGTAAACAGAGCGGGAGACGTGCGTTTCGGACTCGGCGGCATCAAGTCCTTCGGCGCGAACATCGTGCAGGCAATTCTGAAGGAGAGGGAGAGCGGCGGGCTGTTCGCCGACATCTACGATTTCATCGAAAGGATGGCGGGAGTTGTGGGAAGAAAACCTCTTGAGACTCTGGTCTATTCCGGAGCCTTCGACTCCTTCAACATCGACCGCCGCCAGTTCTTCGCTCCGTGCCGCAGCGGAGACCTCTTCATCGACGCCCTCTCCCGCTACGGGGAGCTTTACCGCCGCGACCAGGAGTCAGCGTCCATCTCGCTTTTCGGCGAAGCGGAGGAAATGAAGCCGCAGAGGCCTGAAATCCCTCTTGTGGAGGTGAAGGAGGACGACACTCTTGCCTACCTCCAGAAGGAGAAGGAGTTCGTGGGTATGTTCCTTTCCTCTCACCCTTTGGACAAGTACCGCTTCGAGATTGACAACTTCACGGGCTGCTCTCTCGCGGGTCTTCGCAAACTCATCGACGACTGCACGGCGTCCCAGACCCCTAAGAAGGTCTGCGTTGCGGGGCTCATCACCCAGACCCAGAACCTCATAACCAAGAACGGAAAGAACTTCTCCAAGACGGTGATTGAGGACTATGAGGGGAACTACGAACTGGCTCTTTTCGACAAGGACCACGAGAATTATATGGGCTACCTTCAGGAGCATCAGGCAATTTGGATAGAGGGCGAAATAAGGGCGAGGTGGAAGGCCAACCGCAAGGAGGACGGCACTCTGGAGCAGGTTCCGTTCGCTTTCAAGGTCACGGGAATGAGGCTTCTCGGCAACCTCGCGGAGGAGAAGGTGAAGGAGCTTGTGCTGCTGCTTTCCACTCCGATGCTTTCGGACAGCTTCCGGGAGGCTCTGGTGGAGGTAATCAAGGAGAACAAGGGCAAGACTCAGCTCGTCATCAGGCTTTTCGACCCGGTGCACAAGTGGAACATCGAGCTGGCTTCCAGAAAGTACAGCATTGGGATTTGCAGCGCATTTCTCCAGCAGCTCAAGGACCTTGGCATCAACTATGAAGTGAATAAAAAATAAATGACGGCTCCGCTCTGCGGGGCTTAAATCCTGTTATATATGGAAGAAGGTTTTTCAAGTCTTGGAAGGATTGAGGCGGTCGGGAGGCTCTTTGAGGGGACGGGCTACAAGCCGTTCGAGAGCACACGATGGGAGACAAAAGGACAGGCGGTGGCAACCCAGAAGAGCCGCTGCTTCATCGAGGGGTCGGATTTCGACCTGGTGTATTTCCCGCTCAAACATCTTGGATATAAATGCGTTACGGCAGTAACCGGCGAACTTTACGCCGATTTCGCGCACCCGCGCACGCTCTCCCTCGTGATCGGTGTGCCGGCAAAACTTGATTTCAGCCACATCAAGGAGCTTTGGGGCGGAGTGGTTTCCGCCGCCAAGGAGCACGGCTACACTTCTCTCTCCCTTGAGGTTATGCCTTCTGTGGTGGGTCTTGTGATTTCGATTTCTGCGGCAGGGGAGACTTCGCTTCTTCAGAGCAAAAGGCGCCCGGGAGCCAAGAGTATGGACCTAATCTGCGTTTCAGGAAGTCTTGGAGGAGCATATCTCGGGCTTAATGTCCTTGAAAGGGAGAAACGGGAGTTCGACAGGAAAAAGGACGACCACGAGCAGCCGCAGCTTGAAAAATACAAGGATTTTGTGGGCGAATACCTCAAGCCTTCGCTTTCTCCGAACATCGTTGACCTTCTTGAAGAGGACGAGATTGTGCCGAGCTACGGCTATCTGGTCTCAAAGGGGCTCGCTGACGCCGTGAAGAGCCTTGTGAGGGACTCCGGTCTCGGAGCGAAGATTTATGCCGAGAGAGTGCCGTTTATGGGCAATTCCATCGACCTTAGCAAGGAACTGGGAGTGGACCCTCTCGCCGCAGCGCTTAACGGCGGGGAGGACTACCGCCTGCTTTTCACCATCCCTATCGGAAGCCACGACAAGTTCCGCCACGATTTCCAGACTTTCGACATCGTGGGGCATCTGGCAAAGCCCGAAGTGGGCGCGGTGATTGTTACGCCTGACGGAGTTGAGTTGCCACTCCACTCTCAGGGCTGGCCTAAAGAAGAGATTTGACAAGATTGTATATAAAATGAATTTTTCTGTTAAACATTTCGCTGTGCTTGCGGCCATTTGCCTTGCGGCGGCGCCTCTGCAGGAGGCTCCCCTCGGGGCCGCTGAGCCTGAGAGCCCGAAGATTGTCCGTCAGCACGGGAAGGTGCACCGCACTCGAAGGCGCAATGCCGCAAAACTTGACAGCCTGAAGGCCCCGAAAGTGAGGAAACTTTATGCTCGGGACGCTTTCAAACACGACATAAGGCTCAGCTGGGGAGACCAGATGTTCGAGAACCTCGTCTGGCAGAACCCGCAGTATATAGTGAATACAATGCCCTCTGACTACCGCCAGACCTACAAGGAGCGCTACCGCTACACCCAGCACTGGAGATTGGACTACCTCTGGAGACCCGTCCAGTGGTTCGGCCTCGGCGCCAGCGCGGACATCTCCGCCTGCCTTTGGGACAGCGTAGTAAGGGACGGAACGGGAGCGGAAATAGCGCGCCTAAAGGACCAGAGCTTCTGGAACCTCGCGCTTATGCCCCGGATGGAGTTCTCCTGGTTCAATTCCCAATACATAAGCCTTCATTCGGCGATCGGAGCGGGACTTGGCATCAACGGCGGAACGGAAACCGACGCATACGGCCGCCACACTCTCTGCGGCCTCGCCGTGGACCTTACCGTAATCGGCATTTCGGCCCACTGGGCTGACCGCTGGGGCGCATTCGTTGACCTCGGAGGCCTCTACAGCGTCAAGAGCCGCAGCACCATATTCCTCGTAAGCTCCCGCATCGTCTCCGTGGGCGTTTCCTGCAGATTTTAATGTGACGACCCGCAGCAAATTATAAGAAAATGAAAAAGACTCAAAAATATATTCTCCTTTCTCTCGCCGCTCTCCTTTCTCTCGCGGGGTGCGACCGCGGGGACATTGCCTTTGGGGATTTCGATGACCTCTCGTGGCGCGAGGGGGCGAACCTCAAGGCGTTCAATGTCACTTCCGTAAAGGAAACCGACCTCTCCGAGGGTCTTCCCGAGGACTGCTATGTCCCCGAGGGCGAAATTCAGGATCCGGAGACAAAGACCACCTGCACCAATGTCAACAATCTGGTACAGAGCATCTTCGAGTTCAATCAGAAAAGCAAGGTCATTGAAATCGCAGGCACCTACAAGTCCTGGGACATCCTCACCGAAAAGGAAACTGTGCTCTCCGGAAAAATCCTTCTCCCGAAGGGCCGCAAGCCGAAAAGATACATTGTTGTAAGCCACTACACCATAGGCTCCAACGCGGAATGCCCTTCCAACTGCTTCCCTATCGAGGGCGTGCTGTGTCACCTGGGCTACGCTATGATATTCCCGGATTACGAGGGCTACGGAGTGGACTCCGGCAGGGTTCATCCCTACCTTATGCTCCAGCAGACGGCGATGGACGTTTACAATATGTACGAGGCCGCCTCAAGATTCCTCGAAAACACGGACTACGCTCCCGAGGAGGAGAAGATCTACCTTATGGGCTTCTCGCAGGGAGGCGCGGTCACTATGGCCACCCAGTGGTACATCGAGTCCTATATGGGCATCGGTGAGCTTGTGGGCCAGGTTTTCGCCGGCGGCGGTCCCTACGACGTGAGGGCGACCTACAACAACTTCATCGAGACCGACAAGGTCAACATCCCGGCGGCGGTTCCGCTGATTGTCCAGGGTATGATTGTGGGCAACAATATGAGCATCAAGATGGAAGACCTTCTCCAGGGGTGGGTTTACGAGAAAATCGACGACTGGATCAATTCCAAGAAATACACTGTCCTCCAGCTGAAGGAGATGATGGGTACGACGAAGACCAGCGACATCCTCACCGAAGAGGGTATGGATCCGACGAGCGATGTGGTTTCGGAGCTCTACAAGGTGATGAGCGAGAACTCCATCCTTGCGTTCAACTGGACTCCGACGGCACCGGTGTATATGCTCCACTCGATGGACGACGACGTGGTGCCTTTCGTGAACGCCTCCAAGGCGAAGGTGCAGTGGAAGGACGCGAACATTCAGTATAATTTCGGCCATTACGGTTCACACACTTCGGCGGCGATGAGATTCATCTTCTCCGTGAGGACCTGGCTCAAGGAAAATGAGGGGAAATAAGCGATGAAACAGTTAAGGACAATACTCTTAGCCGCAGCCGCGCTGCTTCTTGCCGCAGGGTGCGAGCCTGACGCGAAATACACCGTAAAGAAGGTCGGTCTCAGTATGGAAGTGGTCCAGACGGGCTGCGGATTCTGCGAGGTGAAGTTCCACACTACGAAGGACGCCTACTACTACGTCGCCGCCGAGAAGGTGCGCGAGGGAGTGGATCCGTTCAAGATTTCCAAGCAGTTTATGACCCTTTCGCTTGACTATGCCTACAAGGAGTACATCAACTGGCGGTTCGACCTTCTCTACAACGGCACCCCGCACATAGCCGATTTCTCGAGCCACAGTCTCCAGTACGGCGACCAGGACTATTTCTTCACGGGCCTTTCGGAGGACACCGATTACTGGATATATGCCTTTGTGGTGGACCCGACGACCAATTCCCCTTCGGGCGACCTCATCCTGAAGACGGTCCGCACCAATGCCACGAGCCGGATTAAAATAGGGTTCGCCTACAGGGTGAACGATGTGTGGGACTATGTCTATCCGTTCGTTGAGGGCGAGTATGAGATTGCTTCGCACATCCCGTGGGTGGGGGCGACGGCAGACAGTCTCGACCTCCGGAGCGACGCCTCCGTCACCGCTCCCGGCCGCTATTTCCTCAATCTTTTCAACGGCTACCGCGAGAACAACGACGGCCGCATCCTCTACGGGATGTACGCCCACAAGAACGACGGAGTGGGCGACGGTTCCTCGACGACGAAGTTCGAGGCGGGGCACACCTACTACACGGCCCTGGCAAGTTTCGACGGCCCGCTGATTCTCGAAGGCGAGTACCGGAACTACCGCATTTTCAAGTTCAAATGGACACCTGGTCTTCAGAAGACCTTTGACGACGAGGATGACACGCAAGGAGCCTGGTAAAAAGTCCGGCAAAAAAGCGGTCTACTGCGTTCCTCTCCTAACCCAAATCCTCACAACCGAAAGGTTGCTCCGGTATTGGGCGTCGTCGAGAGCCTTGTATCCCATCTTTTTATCCGAACTTTTCTTTTTGTTATACACAAAAGAGAGGATGACTGAAAAGTCATCCTCTCTTTTTTTTGAGTCCTTTGCGGTGAGAGGGGGATTCGAACCCCCGGAACCCGAATTGAGTTCGGCAGTTTAGCAAACTGCTGGTTTCAGCCACTCACCCATCTCACCAGTAAGGTTTTGCCAAAAGACTCCCACAAAGGGACTGCAAAGTTACAATAAAATTATTATTTCACAACATTTTATTTCAACTGGGCCATCAAATCCTTTGCAGCCGACTCCTTTTTCAGTCGGTCTCCTCTACTGTTCGCAGTAGACGGCGACAAGGCGGTCTCCGCGGAGGAGCTTGCGGGCGGCGCGGCGGATGTCTTCGGAGCTGACACTCTGCACTGTCGTCTCGTAGTCTTCGTCGGGGATTTCGCCGTAGAATACGGCTTTTTCGGTCTCCGTGTTCTTCTCCTGGAGAGAATCCTTCGCCCTGTGGACTTTTTCTCCGTGAGACTTCACCAGATACTTTTTCGCCGCGTCCATCTCCTCTTCGTCCGGACCTTCCTCGCACATCTTCTCCAGAACCGCGTAGGTGTCGGCAAGGAGAGTGTCTTTCAGCTCAGCTCTCGTCTGGAAATCCACCATTGACTCCACGGTGGCGTTTTTCTTCCCGAAATGCTCGGAAGAGAACGCAACATAGTAGGTGCCGCCCCTCTTCTCACGAATCTGGGCGAGGTAGCGGGCTGACATAATATAGTCCAGAATGTCAACTGCGGCCCTGTCTGACGGGGTGTTGCCGAGACGGGCCTTGCAGCGGAACTTTATGTAAGTCTTGGGCGATGGGCCGGCAGGGTAATCCCATTCCTTCTGGGTCCTGCCCTTGTAGGAAGGCTCAACCGGAGAGACTTTCTTCGTCTTCTGAGCGTAGGAGCCTGACAGGGAGGCTATATACTTGCAGACATAGTCCTTTACGAGAGACTTGTCAAGGTCGCTGGAGATGAAAATCTGCATATCGGAGAACCGGGTGTAATGGCTGTCGAAAATTTCCCTTACAGTTTCAAGTGAAACGCCCTCCACGGCGGTGGTATCTCCATCCTCCACGTATGGACTGCCTCCGTAAACCAGCGATTTATACTGCTTCAGGAAGGTGTTCTCGCCAGTTTTCTTTTTCTTGAGGAAATTCAGTTCGATTGTCCGGGACTTGTCCAGGTCCTTCTCGCTGCCCAAATACGGCTCGCTCACAAGAAGATGGAACACCTTGAATGCTTTTTCGACGTTGAGTCTGTCGGCGGTGAAGTTAATTGTGGATTTGTCCGCAGTGTGGCGGCTAATAATCCAGCTGACTCCGTAGCACTCCGGACGGTTTTTCAGGGTCAGGCCGTCCCTTCCGCGAAGCCCTGCATAGCGGGAAATGTAGCTGTTCACAAAATTCTCCGTGGCGGGGTCTGCCGGGCAGCGGGAGTGTCCTGTGTTGAAATATATGTCCATCGCAAGGTGGCAGTCGGAGCGGACAGGGGCGGACGGGGTGAACCAGACCTTTGCCCCGTTGCTTAGGGTCCAGACTTCCGCCTTCTGCCCCTTAACCTTCTTCGTCTTCACAATTTCCCCTGCCTCAGCCTCCACTGAAAGGTCAATTCTGTCATACTGAAGATATTGAGGCTCAATGTTTTCCTGAGCAACTGAGTCTATAATCTCCCTCATCCTTTCTTCCGTAGGAAGCAGGGAGACCTGTTTTGAGTTTATAACGTAGGAGTAAATCCTCTCGCGGCTTCGGAGCATCTGTTGGAGCATACTCCGGACATCTTCGGCGCTTATGCTCCCGAGGGCCTCCTTTTTAACCTCCGCAAGGCTCGCCGGGCTGCACTCCGGGAACCCCCTCAGCCAGCTTTCTATATAAGTCTTTATCAGATCCTCGGAAGTGACGCTCTCGTCAGAGACTTCCTTGTCGATTCTCTGCCTTTTGCCAACCTGAAATCTCCCCGCCTCTATTTCCCCGTCGCTGAAGCCGAACCTCTGGCAACGGTCAAGCTCCCTTTCAAGAAATGCGAGGCTCCTCTCGAACTCCCCGTCGTTTTTGGGCAGCAGGGTGAAAAGAGTGTTGTAGAAATCCGCTCCGTATGGGCTTGTCACCACGATTGCGGACTTGACCGGACTGCCTTCACGCTTTGCCGCGGCGGAGAAGCGTTCTGAAATGACCTGGGTGACAATGAGCCGCGTGAAATAGTCGCGGTAGAACCATTCGGTGTTCCTTAGATTTCTCTGTGGGAAAGGCTCCCTAATCATCAGCTTTAGCGTGCGGATGGAAATGTCCGGGTCGGTCATATTCTTGAAAAGCGGGCCGTTGAGCTCCGGGATTTCGTAAACCTCCTTTGCCGCTGGATTTACGCTTGCGGGAATGTCCGCGAAAGCTTTCCGGACTCTTTTCTCCATCTCTTCGGGGTCGAAATCGCCCACAATCATAATGGCTTGAAGGTCAGGACGATACCACTTGTGATAGAAGGAGAGAATTTCCTGGGGCCGGAAGCCGTTGATTATGTCCAAAGTGCCGATAACAGACCTCCTGCAGTGTTTCGAACCGTTGTAGAGAAGGTTTGCCTGCAGGGTGGCCATCCTTGCCCTCTGGTCGTCGCTGCGGCGGTATTCCTCCGAAATCACGCCCCTTTCCTCATCGATTTCCACCGGGTCGCAGGTGATGTCGCAGGACCAGTCGTGCAACACCAGAAGCACCGAGTCGATGAAACTGTCCCTTTTCAGAGGCACGGAAGAGAGATTATAGACTGTCTCGTTCTTATTGGTGTAGGCGTTTATGTTGTAGCCGAAGCGCACTCCCTCCTTTTCGAGGAAATTGATGATGCCCTTGCCCGGAAAATGCCGTGTGCCGTTGAAGGCCATATGCTCCAGGAAATGGGCGAGTCCGTTCTGGGAATCCTCCTCCTGCAGCGCCCCCACATTGTGGACGATGTAGAAGTCGGCGCAGCCGGCGGGGTTGGAGTTGTGGCGTATGTAGTAGGTGAGCCCGTTCGGGAGCTGTCCCTTCAGGAGAGAGGAGTCGCCTTCAATTGCCTCAGAGGCGCCGCCTGCAGTAGTCTGCGCCGCAGCGCCAAACGAAAAAATCGTCCCCGCAAAGAGGACGATTGCTAAAAATCCGGAATGTTTCATAACAATGTGTCAGAATGTACAACCTATCCTTATCTCCGCAAAGTTACGATATTTTCCACTCAAGTATTCGACATTTTTCACCGAATGGATGAATGTGTCTTTCAAAAGAATGTAGGCGCTTATCCCCTTTGACGGGAAGAGTCTTGTGTACTTGAAGCAAAGACCCTCTCCGAGGCGGGCGAGAGTGCGGTTCTCGAAGTCTATGTTGAGATATTCCTCCGAGGTCTTCGGCGTTGCGGATGTGCTGCTCCCCGTCCTTTCGTCAAGGTTTTTGACTCCCCAGCCTCCGAGGCCCTCAATGGAGACTCCGCCCGAAAGAATGTTGCTTCCTCCTACGGCGAAATTGCAGCGGGCGAACGCCTCTGCGCTGACGGTGCTGATGTTCTGACGGCGGCTGTCAGGGTAGAAGGTCGCGTAGGTCTTCTTGAAGTTGTAGTCTGCGACTGCACCACCTTCCCAGCGGGGGAGATTTCCCTCGATGCCCCAGTAGCCCGTGTAGGATAGCTGGGCGTGGAGAAGTGTCCTCTGAAGCCTCTGGTTTTCTCCGAGATATTTCACCACCGTGCTTTCTCCTGACGGGGTCTCATACTTATAGGAGTTCTCGAAGTTTTTGAGCCTTTCCATATCGAATCCGAGCCCAACGATGTGCCTGCTGCCATTCTCCCCCGTGATGTTAAGATTCCCCGAGTAGGCGATGCAGTGGGCGTTGTGGCGGGAGAAAACGACCGACGATTCGCTCTTGTTGCCGTAGTAGCCCGTGCGGTAGAGGTACTTCAACTCGTTGAAAAAGCGCACTTTCCCCCAATTGAAAACCAGTTGGGCGGCTCCTCCGTAGAAATTGTTCAGCATCGGGCGGCGGTTGGTGAGCGACACATATCCGAGGTCTCCCTCGAAAAGTTCGTATTTTCCCCAATATCCGCCGTAATCCACTAGGGTATAATACTTTATGCTCGTGTCAGCATACAGCTTGCCGAGAATGTTTTCGGTGGTCTTGCGATAGATGAAATCGAGTCCGACTTCAAACATTTCGCACGGGGCGAACCTTCCTCCGAGGCTGAGAGTCATATCCATCAGGGTGCTGCGGTAGCGCGGGTCCTTCCTTTTGGTGGAATTGCCGGCGTCGTAGTTCACCTTTGCCCCGATGGACCAGCGCGGAGAAAAACTGTAGGAAATTCCTCCGTTGACGGAGTAGTTCTCCCGGGTTACAATGCCCTTGTTCGCGGGGTCGCTCTCGTAGAAGTTCACCGGATTGTAGTCGGGATTGACGAGAATCGATCCGCCCATATTCTGCCCCCTGAACCCGGAATATCCGAGCGAGCCCCAGAATGCGATTTTATCCGAAAGACGGTAGTAGGACTCAGCCTGGACTCCGTACTCGAAACTGCTGGGCGACTCTTCGTTGCCCTTGAGGCCTCCGTCCCTTTTTCCGAATGAAAGTTCCGCGACGGCAATCTTGCCCGCCGGATTCACCGTGAGGCCGGCAGCGTTGCTCGAAGTCAGCCAGGGCGAATTGCCGACAATGTAGTTGTAGTCATACGCTCCTCCCTCCCGGGGGTTCTGTGCCAGGAGGCACGCCCCGGAGGAAAGAAGAAGAGCTAAAAATGCCGTTGCAGTCCTTTTCATGGAAGTGGAACTTATTTAAGGCTTGCCTTGGCCCTCTGGTGAAGGTCCACGGTGGAGTTGTTGGTGTCGAGATAGATGATGCGGGCGCCCTTCTTGATGGATGCCTCGGCGTCGATGCCTGAAGGGTCGGTTGAGCCGTTCTCAAGGGAGGCTGTGCCATCGGAGTAGTTGTAGACGAGTTTTCCGCTGTTGCCCTCGAGAGCCTCGGTCGCTTTCTTGTCCACATTTCTGTAAACGGAGTAGCCTACGCCGTTGGTGATTGAAACATAGCCTGCGTCAATGTCGGAAGTGAACCTCTTCTGGCTCTTTGCAAGGTTTGCATTGTCGTAAACCTCTATCGCATCAAGAATCCACGCCTTCGGCATTTTCTGGATCTGAACACCCTTGAGACTTGTCTGATCGTTAAGTGTTGCGTTTTCTGCCCAGTCCTTGACATTTTCTCCCTCAGGGACCTCAAAGAGGAAGAATGCAGGGGAGTTTACGCTAAGCGTCCAGGCATTGCCTTTCGCTCCTGTGACAGTGACTGCCTTGAGGTAGTGGCTCTCTTCGATTGTGGAACTTGGAGCAGGGTAAAAGGCGGTGTTCTTGTAAATGCTTTCCGGGTCGTAGCAAACGAAATCCGCGTTGGAAAGGTTTACGGAGTTGGCGTAGGTCTGGGTGTGGTCGATTGCTCCTGTGATGGAGATTGTAATCTCAGAGTACGGCTGGAGAGTGTAGGTGGTGTTGAAATACCAGACTCCGTGTGCTGCAGGCACCCAGTCTTCCTTTGCGTATTTGAGCTCGTTGTACACTGTATCTCTGAGAGTGAAGGCTGAGTGCGCATTGTAAGGGGCAAGCATAGCGAGTCCGCATTTGGCAAGGCTGTAGGGCTCTGAGGAGTTGTTGTAAATCTTCACATAGCGGTCGGCTGTGTAGCTCTGGGTTTTGCCCGCGGCGTTCACGTATGAGCAGCCTGTGCCGTAGAACTCCTTGATGACAAGTGCGCTGGCGCTTGAGGAGGTGAGTTCAACCTCGACAGCGTTCTCCTTGTCTGCGGAAACTATGATTCCGCTCTTCACTCCGTTGTAAACGACATATCCGTTCCTGTACTGGACGCTTGCCTCGTATGATCCCACCGGAACGGTGAAAAGGGCTACTCCGCAGGAGTCAGTGGCAGATGTGAAGGCCACTCCTGTGTTGGAGTCCTTCAAATTGACGTCAATTCCTTTGACCGCGAGAGTGTCGCCTTCGAAAACGGTCGCAACGGTAAGATCGTAGGTCTTTACCGCCATGTCCTGCGATTTGTCGCAGGAAGCAGCCAGAACCAGGGCTGCAAGAAACAAAATCAGATACTTTTTCATAATTTTTATGCTTTAAACTAACTTTTTCTTTCCGTTAAAATTTAAGCCTCACGCTCACGCCGTAGAAGAAGTCGGGAATGTAGCCCGATGAGACGAGGGAAGTGTATTTCCCTGTCTTGGAGGACTTTACTGATGCGTGGTTGTTGAGGAAATTGTTCGCGTAGAAGGATACGGAGGCTATGTCTCCGATTTCTTTCGTAACGCTTATGTTCGCGCTGAAATACGGGCTTATGACATCGTCCAGGAAATAGTAGGTGTAGGCGCTTCTCTGCACCAGTTTCGCCAGGTCGTTGAAAAGTGCAGTGTCATTCTCCTTCGCCCAGCGGAACTTTTCGAGGAACGGGATTTTTTCGCTGCTTCCGTAAACGGAGTAGTAGTCCGGGTAGAGGATGGAGTATTGCTTTGCCGAATACACCGAAGCTGTGTTGGTCGTGAAATAGTCGCCGTCGTTTTCAAGAAGATAGCTCCTTGCGCTGCCGTCGGAGCGTTCGCTGAGGTAGTGACTGTATCTGTAGAGGGATGCCTCCACCTTCAGGGAAACAATCAGGCGCACCTTGGGGATGTGGGTCGTCACGGTCACATTGGTCCTCAGCGCCCTGTTCTCCCTTCCGTTCGAAAGGCTTGAGCCTCCGTAGTAATAACCTATATAGGTGTAAGGCTCGCCGTCGCTTCCGTTGGTGTTGGTCGGGCAGTCAGCGACCATATTGGCGTCCACGCTCTTGTAGCGGTAGTAGGTTCCGTCAAGACGGATGGTGGTGTTGATGGGCTTTATCCTTTTGAAATCCACCACCCACTCGATTCCGTAGCGGGTGTCCGGGTTCGTGTCGTTCCCCGGGATTTTGGTGGCGTTGACGCTCTTTTTCGCCTTTGCGCTCAGCTGCACGGGGGATTTTGCTCCGCTGCGGTCCGAAACGGTCACTGTGCCGCTGTGGCGGTCAACCGTATAGACCCTGTTCTCTTCGGAGATCGCGTTGTCTCCGCTCAGGGCCTCGTTGATTGCGGCTATAGGTGTGTAATAATATAGAAAATCCTCATAGCCGCTGTCAATCCTGTAGCCGTTGAATGTTCTGCTGTAGAAGCCCACAAGGGATATTTTGTTCCCGCCTATGTTTATGTCCATTCCCACCTCGCTCTGATGGCTCTTCTGGAATTTGAGGCCGGGGTTATATTCGATGGTCCTCGGAAGGATGTAGTAGGCTGAGACGCTCTGTCCGCTTGAAGTCGTGTGGGCGGAGAAGGTGTTGATGTCCTTGTAGGTCGGGGTGGGGTAGAGGATGGAGAATGAAGGCAGTTTCATCGCCACTCCCCAGCTCGCGCGGAAGGAAAGTTCGCTCACGACATTGTTCCTGTGGTCCTTGCTGTTGAAGACGGTGTATTTAGCGTTGAAACGCGGCGACCAGGTGGACTTGTTTCCGTAGGCAGATCCCTTGATGAGGGTGTTCTCGTTTCTTATTCCCGCCACAAGGTCGAGTTTTGTCTTCGCAATCGGAATGTGGAGGGTCTCCTCGGCATAGACCGCAATGTTGTGCATAAACGGCACTGCGCTGTAGTCCCATTCGCGGAAGGTCGGAGCGTAGGCCTTGTCCTCTGTGTACCAGCCTTTTCCGAGGTTTCCGTCACCGGTCCAGTCGGCGCCTACCTTCAGTTTGGAATTGACTGTCCCGAACCTCTTCGCCCAGTTGGCCTTGAGGCCCAGTTTCCAGCTCAGCGGCTGGTTGTCCTCGGCCATAACGTAGGTCCACTGTCCGGCCGGAATGAGCTTGACCGCCGCGTCGGGGTTCTCCTCGTAGGTCTGCCCGATGAAATATCCCTCCTCGGTGCCGTGGAAGACCGCTTTCGATGCGGCTGAGGAGTCGGATGACTTGTATTTGTAGAGCTTGTTGTTGTAAGAAACGGAGCCGTTAAGCTCGATGTTGGTAATCCAGGCCTTGCTCAGCAGCCAGTTGAGGCTGAAGTTCGCCCTCACAGCGTTGTCGTTGGTCATTTCCCAGTCCACCCCATAGGAGTCCGGGTCGGCCTCGCTGTTGTAGCCGCCCCAGTTGCCGGTAGCGCCCACGCTGAAACGAAGCGGCATATCGGAAAGCAGCCCGTCGGAGAAGGTGTTGCTGTAGCCCAGGCTCAGCTGCCTTCTGGTGTAGGCCGTGTAGGGGGACATCAGCTCGCTGATCGCGCGGGTGTACTCAAGGTCGGTGTTGATGACTCCGCGGCTTCGGCCCCTGGAGGTTTCCCCGAGAGAGAATCCTTTGGTGAACGATGCCTGCTTCGTGCGCGGGTTGGTGGAGAGGGTAATCATATAGGGGGTCTTGCCCTTTCGGGTGTTGACTTTCACCACTCCGGAGGTCATATCTCCGTACTCGACACTCGGCACTCCGGTAATCACCTCCACAGACTCCACATTCGAGGTGGCGATGTTGTTGACGCTGGTGCCTTTCACTTCGCCGCTGGTGGGGTCGAGTCCGAGCATCGCGTTGCTGGAAAGCCTCACTCCGTCCACTTCCACGGCAGTTCCGAAGGAAGCGAGCGCGCCCTCGCCCTTTGAGTCGGAGCGGATGGAGAGGACTTTGGAAGAGGTGAGGTTGGAGTTCTCGGTCACTCCGCCCGGAAGAAGGGAGGAGGCCTCGGAGAGGTTTGTCATCTGCATATGGTCGAGCGCCGTGCGGTCCATAGTGCGGCTCGTTGTCGCGCTGGAGGTGTTTTCCTGGGCGGTTATGACCACTCCGTCAAGCGTGAGGTTGTCCTCGGCGAGGCGTACGCAGTAGTTTTCGATGTCTTTGGAGACGGTGATTTCTTTCTCGTCGGTCACATATCCGAGGCAGGAGACGCTGATTATGTTCTTGCCCGCAGGGACATTCTTGATTGTGAAGCAGCCTTTCGCGTCCACAATCGCCCACTGTTCGCTGCGGCTCAGAAGGACGGTGGCGTAGTCGATTGGGTTGCCTTTCTTGTCCAGGATGGTTCCGGAGACGGTGTATGACTGCGCTGCTGCCTGGAGCGACATCAGAGCAAGAGCCAATATGATTGCAAGTTTCTTCATTCTCGGAATTTTTGGCCTTTACGGCCTGCATAACCACTTGGAGACTGAACACTATTCTCCCTAAAACTAACCGAGCCGCAAAGTTAGAGGTTTTTGCGGCTCGGATATATCACCATATCTTGGTATTTTTGAAGATACCTGATAAAAAGCGTTTTGCTGCGTTACTTGAGCCTGTAGCTGATTCCCGGGTGCTCGAAAGAGATTTTCGCAGGGATTTCGCGGATGTCGTCCTTCGCGTACTGCACCGTCCAGGTTTCCATAGTCATAAGCTCCCAAACTCGGTCGGCGGTCATCGGAGCGGCGTAGCGGACCTGGATTGAAGGAACGAGGTCCTTGTTCAGGGCGATATAGACCCCGATTATTCCCTCTTCCTTTGACAGGTGGTTGCTCAGGTACGGCATCATCCTTCTCACAATCGGCTTCTCATAGTTCTGATTCGCAATCTCATAGACCCACTGCGGCTGGCCCTGGTACTGCTCCACCCTCTGCTTGAACTCGGCTGTGAAAGCTCCTGAGGCCTCGAACATCTTGTGGAGATATTCCTTCACTCCGATTGTAGTGTAACCCGGCTCCATCCTGACGAACTTGTAGTCCACCGGAGTGTCCTTCGTCCCGCCGCCGTGAACGGGCATACTAAGAACCTTTTTCTCCACGACTTCCTTGAACCAATCTTCGCTAAGGTCCTCATTCATACCCATATACACCCTCACGATAAGCGGGCAGGCGAACTCGGATTCCACTCCGAAAATGCTCTTTCCCGTGTTTCTCATCTGAAGGCCGAGGTAGTTCAGGTCCACCTTGTCGTACATCTTCTCGGTCCTGATTGTGACGATTTTAAGCGAGTCCACCTTCGCAGGGTCAGGAGTCCAGACGCGGAACATCGACGGGGTGAAAATCGCCTCCTGGAGAGCGTCGGGCTTGATGACTGTTGTGTCGATGAGGACGTCGGCCTTGTGGTGGGTGACGTAGGTCTTAACTCCGTGCACGCCGGCAATCCTCTCGAGCTTAGCCTTGAACGCCATCGAGCTGCCGTAGCATTTTACTGACCGAAGGCCCTCAAGGCGCACCGTCTGGAGGTTGTCACGCGGGATAATGTGCCCGGTGACAGTGCCGGTGGAGTCCACCTGGTCGATTCCCCATTCCATATTTATTGTAGGAAGCTCGAACTGAGTCCCGGCCCAGATTCCAAGAGCGGTGAGAGCGACTGTAAGAAGCGCAGGGGCATATTTCCAGAATCCGCCCTTGCTGCGGCGGCTAACTCCCATTTTGACGGCTCCGTTAGGGCAGACTGCCGTGCATTCTCCGCAGAGCGTGCAGTCCACGCAGCTTACTCTGCTTCGGCAGCCCTCGACATCGATATGGTATGGGCAGTGACGCGTGCACTTCTTGCAGTGGTTGCAGAGTGAGTCGTCCTTGATGACCGCGATGCTCTGGAGGGTTGCGTTCGGAAGGATAATTTCAAGCAGGTAGCCTCCGGCGCAGAAAACGGCGAGAACGGCCACCCAGTTGATTTTCACTCCGCAAAGGCTCACGATGAGAGTGCCTCCGAAAAGCGCGGCGTCCCACCACCAGTATTTAAGCGCGTTTGAAGCGGCTCCGAGCGGGCAGACATACCTGCACCAGAACCTGTCGATGAGGAATCCGCCAAGCCCCACGAGCACAAGCGAAGTGATTGACATCCAGAGAGTTATTTCTCCCTTGAAACCTGTTGCGACTGCGTAGTAGGGGTCGAGATGTTTGCAGAAAAGTTCGCTTGCCGAAATCGTCGAGTAGAACACGACGAAAAGCAGGGCATATTTGAAAATGCGAAGAATCTTGTCAAGGACGCTTCCGTTGCGGATGGCAAGACCCTTTTTCCAGCCCAGTCCCTTGCGAAGCCCCGTGAGGAAGTCTTCCACGGTGCCGATAGGGCAGAGGTAGGCGCAGAAAAGTTTGCTGAAAAGAATGACGGCAACAGCGAGCACCACTCCCATCACCACCTGCACCGAAGACATCGAGCAGGGCAGTGTCCCTCCGGCAAGGAAGGTCGCAAGGGCCTCCAGTCCGCCCATCGGGCACCAGGCCTCCGGGTCAGCCTTGTCCGCTCCAAGTTTCACAACTCCGGTCAGCACCAGAACGAGTGCCGCAAGCGCCCCCCACTGAAGCAGATGCTTCATCCAGTTCCGCAAAATTCTCGATTTTTTAGCCATATAAAAAGTAATTGTAATGTGTTTCTAAATGTAACTCTAAATGTAATTCTAAATGTAATTCTAAATGTATAACAATGGCAAACTAGACTTTACTTTCCACCCATCTTTGCCTTACGCTTGGCTCTCTGCTTCTGCGCCTTGGCCGCGCCCTGCTTCAGATACGCCGCCCACTGCTCCTCGGTGAAAAACTTTTTGTAGGAAGCGTCGATTTTCTCCATCCACTTGTCCTGCACCATCTGGTACATAGTGGTGTTGCTCACCTTGTTGGCCTGCAGCTTCCCGATTTCCTCCGCAAGCCCGGTGTAGTCGCTGACAAGCGTCGAGTCCACATAGAAAAGCTGCCAGTCCTCAAGCTTCACCGCCCTCTGGAGCCTCTCGGTCTCCTTCTCCGCAAGTTCGTAGTAATCAGGCTCTTTGGGCTCCTGCTGAGCGTATGCCGCAAGGCCGAGGCACAGGGATGCGAGTACAGTAAATATCCTTCTCATATATAGGTATAATTTTGCCGAAGGAACGGGTTTATAGGTCCCTCCGGGGCCACAAAAGCACAAAATTAGTAATTTTTATCTAATTTTGCAGTGCTCAATTAAGCCAGATGGCCTTAAAAAGATGCAGGACAAGGCTCGCGACGAAGATAAAACCGGAGCAACCTATTGGTTGTGAGGATTTTATCAAGGAGTACAACGCAGTAATGCGCTTTTTTAAGACCATCTGGACGCCGTGGAGACCAAGTTCATTAGGAATACAACCGCCTGACACCCAATGAAATAATAATGAATATATGAATACAGCAAAAAAACTCTCCCTCTGCGCCGCCCTTGCACTTGCGGCAGCAGCATCCCTCGCCTCCCCCGAGGAGGCCACCGCCTGCAGCAACATCCTAGTCACCGCCGGTGCCAGCGCCGACGGCTCGAATATGATTTCCTACGCCGCCGACTCCCATCAGCTCTACGGCGAACTCTACTACCTCCGCGGCGGCTTCTGGGACGCTGACGCCACCCGTGACATCGTGGACTGGGACAGCGGCAAATTCCTCGGAAGAATCCCGCAGGCTCCTCTTACCTACCAGAGGGTCGGAAATATGAACGAAAAGCAGCTCATAATCGGCGAAACCACCTACGGCGGAAGGAGCGAACTTTGGGACACCACGGGCCTTATTGACTATGGCTCACTCATTTACATCGCCCTTGAGCGGTGCTCCACGGCCCGCGAAGCCATCGAAACCATCACGGGCCTCGCCAACACCTACGGCTACTGCTCCGAGGGAGAGTCCTTCTCCATCGCCGACCAGGACGAGGTCTGGGTTATGGACCTCATCGGCAAGGGGACCAAAATCGAGAACGGAGTGAATGTGCGCAAAGGAGTCGTCTGGGTGGCCCGCAGGGTGCCTGACGGATACATCTGCGCCCACGCCAACCAGGCCCGCATCAGCACCTTCCCGCTCGACGACCCCGAGAACTGCCTCTACGCCCCTGACGTGATTTCCTTCGCCCGCGAAATGGGCTGGTTCAAGGGCAAGGACAGCGAATTCAGCTTCTGCGACACCTACGCGCCGCTCGACTTCAGCGGAATGAGAGCCTGCGAGGCGAGGGCGTGGTCTGCTTTCAACATTCTCTGCAAGGGTCAGTTCACCTTCATCGACGACAAGGGCAACGAAGTCACCCGCCCTGCCTCCGACTTCCTCCCGTACGCGATGGGCCGCGACAAGAAAAAGCGCTTCCCGCTCTTCGTGAAGCCTGCCGAGAAGGTCACTGTGAAAGACGTGGCTGACGCTATGCGCGACCACTTCGAGGGCACCCCGATGGATATGACAACCGACATCGGAGCCGGCGGAAACGCCCTTCCATACCGCTGGAGGCCAATGGAGTGGGAAGTGAACGGCAAGAAATACATCAACGAGAGGGCTATGGCAACCCAGCAGACGGGCTTCTGGTTCGTGGGACAGAGCCGCGGGTGGCTTCCGGACACAATCGGAGCTCTTCTGTGGTTTGGCTGCGACGACGCTGCAACGTCCTGGCTCTCACCGATTTATGTCTGCACGAAAGAGGTCCCGGAGTGCTTCCGCGAGGGCAACGGCGACATCCTCCACTACTCCGCCACCTCAGCCTTCTGGATGTGCAACCGTGTTGCGAACGCCTGCTACAAGGCCTACAACATTATGGCTCCGACGGTGCGCGAGGCGGTTGACGAGTGGGAACTCCGTCAGATCGGGGAGGTCCAGAAGGCCGACTCCGCCGCCCAAAAAATCTTCAACAGCGAAATCCAGCTCAAGCCCAAGTTCCTCCGCCGCAACGAGACCGTCCGTCCGCAGTATGACCGCGTGCCCGAAACAAGAGAATATCTGACACAGTTCTCAGTGAACACGGCGCAGGAAATGTTCGCGAAATGGACCGAGATGGAGGAATACCTCCTCGTGAAGTTCCTCGACGGCAACGTGAAGGCCCAGAACCCGGACGGCAGCTGGGTCACCAACGGCTATTCCGACAAAATCCCCGACAAGATCGGCTGGCCGGGCTACACCGAAAAATGGAAGAAGGCCGTCGTGAAGGACAACGGCAAGACCCTCCGCGAACGCTAGCAGAGAAGCTAAGCAGAAAGAAGTCGGATAAAAAGATGGGATACAAGGCTCTCGACGACGCCCAATACCGGAGCAACCTTTTGGTTGTGAGGATTTGGGCTAGGAGAACAACGCGGTAGACCGCTTTTTAGTCGGCTTCTTTGTAAGAGGCTCTGTAAGCGCCGGGCGTGATCCCATTCATCTCCTGAAAAACATTGCAGAAATACTCCGAGGTGCTGAACCCGCACTCGAACGCGATGTTCTTCACCGGGAGGGTCGTGTTGCGCAGAAAATACTTCGACGAGTTCAGCCTCAGCTGCTGCAGATACTGCGCCGGCGGCATCCCCGTGTGCTTTCGGAACATCCTCCGCAGCCAGGTGTAGCTCATTCCGAGCTGCCCTGCAAGCGCCTGGATGTCAATCTGTTCCGAAAGATGGTTTGCCATATACTGCTTCACCGTTCCCACCGCCTCAGCGATTTTGTCGTCGTTGCGGTTGCGCGAGGCGAGATTGTAGTTCATCAGCGCGAGCTGGTGCAGAACGAGCGAAAGCAGCAGCGGCATAGTCTGCTCGCACTGCCTCTCGGCGTAGTAGAGCGCCTGCTCGAAAAGATCCACAATCGGAGCCGAGAGCCCAAGCTCGATGGGACCCTTTTTCTCGCCGAAAAAATTCCCGATGGTGTCGCGGAAAATCGGGCCGTTGAACCCGATGTAGTACTCCGTCCACCCCGTGTCCCTGTTCGGCTGATAGGAGTGCCAGTAGCCCGGCCGGATGAGAATCATAGTCCCGGGAATTATCACCCTGCTCCCTTCGTGGTCCGTGAAGGTCCCTGTCCCGCTCGTTATGTAAACCAGCTGATACTCAGCGAGTTTTCGTCCCTGTTGCATATCGAAGCTGTATCGGCGGGGAATCACCTTCGCCGGGTAGTCCTGTCCCGGGGAGACCACCTGGTAGCCCACCGTGGAAATCAGATTGTCGGCCTCGTTTGAAACCGTGTCGAGCGAAAGAAGATAGAAGCGGCTCGTGGTGCTGTTGTCGTTCTGAATCATAAGAACCGGTTATTGTCCGTGAAATGCAGTGTCAAAAAATATAATTGAAAGAACGGGTATATATGTCCAATCAAATCAATAAATGCGTAAATTTGTTTACGGAGAAAATGAAAAACGCTCGACCCCAATCGCTGCGAAAGTTCATCTATCCGAGTTTGGAAATGCTCAGTGTCAAAAAAGCCCCGAGCCTTCCAAAGCGAGGTTAAAGTTAGACAAAAATTATGATTTTTGACCTTAAAGTACCAAAAAATATAATTGATAACAAAAACTAATGAAAACAAGGACAACATTTCTCCTTATTCTCCTCTCTCTGGTTTTGGCCAGCTCCTGCTCCAACTCCGGGAAGAAATCCTCCGACTACTATGTCTGCGCCTACATCTGGCCTTCCTGCCACGACGATTCCCTCGCCCGTGAAGTTATATGGCCAAAAGGGGAAGGCGAATGGGAAATCATCAACAGGGCCACTCCGCGCTTCCCGGGGCACTACCAGCCTCGCGAGCCGCTTTGGAAAGGCGACCGTGACGACGACCCTGCGGTGGTGGAGAAATGGATAAACACCGCCCTTGAATACGGAGTGAACACCTTCATCTACGACTGGTACTGGTTCCGCAACTATCCTTTCCTCGAAGGCTCCCTTGACAACGGCTTCCTCAAAGCCCCGTCGAACCGAAAGATGAATTTCTACATTATGTATGCGAACCACGAGGTAACCAACCTCTGGAACCCCTACACCAACACCGACAACAAGACCCTCACTTTCGACCCGCGCATCGACTGGGAGCAGTGGAAGGTCATCGTGGACAGGGTCATAAACCAGTATTTCCAACTTCCGAACTATGTAAAAATTGACGGATGTCCGGTCTTCGGCATCTGGGACCTCAACCTTTTCACCGACGGATTCGGGTCTATGGAAGAGGCGGGGAAGGCTATGGCATATTTCCGCGACAAGGTCAAGGAGGCCGGTTTCCCGGATCTCCACCTTCAGCAGTGCGGCGGAAACTGGAAACGGTGCGCAAGCGAGGCCGCCCACATCAAGAAGCAGCTGGAGGTTTTCGGCGTGAAGTCCTTCTCCTTTTATAATATGGGAGGATTCGACGTGGACTACATAAAGCACGGAATGAACTCCATCAGGCTCCGCGAGGACTGGGCAGAGGAATATGGCCTTCCTGTGTTCCCTACGGTTTCAGTCGGTTGGGACAGCACCCCTCGTTTCCTCGATCAGGGCGCGGAGAAGATTACCTGCTACAACCAGACCCCGGAGGCTTTCGCTTCCTTCTTCCAGACCGCGAAGGAATGGGCCGACGCTCACGCCGACACCCAGCCTAAGTTCCTTATGATCAACGCCTGGAACGAGTATGTCGAGGGAAGTTATGTGCTTCCTGACCGCCGCGACGGCTTCGGCTACCTTCAGGCCGTGAAGGATGTCCTTGACGGAAAATACGACAAAAGATAGCCCGACGGGACGCCCCAGCGCAGGGCTCCCTGAAAGCGACCACAGAAGAAAAAATTAATAACAACCGATATATGAAACGCCATTGTTTTATTGTTCCCCTTATTCTTGCCGCGGCACTTTACTCCTGCACCGGCGAGAAACTGGAGCAGAGGGTTTCGCAGCTTGAGGAGCGGGTCACCGCCCTGGAGAGCGTCTGGAGCGAAATTAACGATAACGCTACGGCCCTGAATGCCCTCTATCAGGAAAATCTCCTCATCACCGATTACAAGGAGACCACCGAAGACGGCACCGTAACGGGCTATGACCTCAGCCTTTCCGACGGCACCACCATTCACATAACCTTCGGAAAGAACATCGAGGGAGTCGCGCCGCTGGTGGGCGTGGACGAAGCAGGCCGCTGGGTCATTTCCACTGACGGCGGAGAAAACTACTCCGTCATCGAGGGCGCGGCAAGTCCGTGGTCTGAAGACGGAAAAAGCCCGCTCGTGCGTGTGGACAAATATGGTTTCTGGCTCATTTCCCTTGACGGGGGAGAGAACTGGACGAGAATCCTCAACTCCGACGGAGACCCTCTCAGCGCCACGGACGGAAAATCGCTCGTGCCTTCTTCCTACTGCTTCTTCGACAGGGTCGCCTACAACAAGGAAACCGGAAATATGGACATAACTCTCGTTTCCGGCGCCTCCTTCTCCATCCCTGTCGAGGCCGAGGCTTCCATAACCCTGACATACTACGACGAGAAGGAAGGAGCGTGGGTCTATGGAAACCGTCTCAACGAGTTCCCGGCAAAGCTCAAGGGCATCAAGAATGTCGTTTTCCTGAATGTCCCTGACGGATGGGAGTTCACTATGGAAAAGGACAAGCTTGTCGTTGAGGCCCCCGAGGACGGAACAGACGGCGAATACACCGTGAAACTCATCGCCGAGACCACCTCCGGCGAGCCGCGTGCCTTCGACTTCAAGTTCAAATATGAAAAGGACCTCATTCTCTACGACGACTTCCTCGGCAACGACATCGACTACCGCTGGTGGCTGCGTTACGAAAGGGGGTCGGTCGCGAGCGAATGGAGCCAGTACCAGTGGGGCTACAAGGAAGAAACCGTCGTCGAGGACGGCCTTCTGAAGCTCTATGCGCACCTTAACGGAGACTCCTACCGCACCGGCGCCGTCTGGACCAAGGGCAAGCTCACCTACAAGCCGCCGTTCCGTGTGGACTGCAAGGCGCGTTTCACTCAGATGGGAACGGGAATCTGGTATGCAATCTGGGTCTGCCCGGACGTTTCCTACACCCAGGGCGAGATTGACATTATGGAGAAACTCAACTACGGCACGACAACATACCACACCTGCCACACCCAGTACACCCTCAACACTTCTTCCGACAACCAGAAGAAGGAGACCTACGTCAACGATGCGGGCGAGACCGTGCAGAACTGGCACCAGGGCATCGCCACCGACGCTATGACGGGGGGAGCATTCAACGTCTTCTCGGTTGAAATCACCGACGACTGGATCACCTGGTATGTGAACGACATCCCTGTGCACACCTACAAGCACATCGTTCACTCCCTCACTGACCCTCTCTACTCGGAGCTCAAGCCTCAGGAGCAGGAGTATTACCTCCAGAACTGGACCTATATGGAGCAGGACTACAACACCCTCCTCGACATCGCTGTCGGAGGGCAGTTCGTCGGCGGAATCATCGAGAATGATGAGTTCCCGGGTCAGTTCGACATAGATTGGATTAAAGTTAAGCAGCTATAACACTAAAAGTCAAAATAATGAAAACTTCAGTCAGAATATTTTCTCTCGCCCTTGCCCTCGCGGCAATCTTTTCCTGCAGCACGATTGATGCTCTTCAGGAGCGGGTGGACAATATAGAAAGCAGGGTTACCGCTCTTGAGACGGTCGCTTCCGCAATCAACGGCAACATCAAGGCTCTCCAGGCCATCGCTTCCGGCCAGGCCATAAACAAGGTGGAGGAAAAGGACGGGAACTATGTCCTCACCCTCTCCAACGGCACCACGATGACTCTCACCCAGGGAAGCGTCGGAATGGGCAAGGCTCCGCTTATGTCCATCGACAAGGACGGCTACTGGATGGTGGACTATCAGGACGGGAACGGCGCGACCTACATCACCGACGACAAGACCGGTGAGAAGATCGTCGCTGTGGGCCAGGACGGCGTCACTCCTCTTTTCAGCGTGAGCGCAGACGGCTACTGGACAGTAAGTTACAACGGCGGGAGCAGCTACAGCGCTGTTCTTGACGTGAACGGCAACAGGGTTAAGGCCGTAGCTTCAAGCAGCGGAGAGGACTCCTATTTCGCAGATGTAGAGTACTCTGACGAGAAACTCGTCCTCACCCTCAAGAACGGCGAGCAGTACACAGTTCCTGTTGTGGGCGGATTCCTCTGCAAGGTCAACGGCGCCGACACCGACGTCTCTTTCCGCCTCGGAGAGAAAAAGACCTTCTCAGTCGAGATGAAGGGCATCGCTTCCACCGTCATCACCGCCCCTAAGAACTGGGAAGCCTACCTTACAGGCGCATCCCTTTCAATCATAGCTCCTTCCGAGGCCGCTACAAAGGCTGCGCTTGCCGACACGAGGACTGACGTGAACATCGTCGCATTCTCCGAGGGCGGTCACATCGCCATCGCGAAGGTCCGCGTCCAGCTCGACGGCTCAGCTTCAGTCTATGACCCTGCCGCAAGCATCGCCCTCACGGAGGCCAAGACCGCTTCCCTCAAATTCACCGTCACCACCGAGAACGCCACTTCCTGGTACTATCTCCTCCGCGCTGCGAGCGAGACTGCGCCTTCTGCAACCGAAGTCATCGCCGACGGCACAAAGGGTACCGACGCCGAGGTTCTTGTAGAGGACCTCAAGGCCAACACCGAATATGTCCTCTATGTCCTTCCTTGCGGCGACGTGAACAACGGCCCTCTCGCTTCCTACAAGGCTTCAACCTCCGACTTCACCAACCTCTACGAGGCTTGGGAGGCAGGCGAAGAAATCACTGTCGGCTCCGAGACCTTCAGCAAGGCCAAGAACGGTCCGGGACTCCTCATCACCTCAGCCGACGGCCAGAAGGTCGAGAGCACCTGGGTCAACGCAGGCACTTACGGAGCATTCTTCGTTCAGGACGGAGCGTTTGCAAATCTCCGCGCCGACGCGTTCACAAAATCTGTGATTGTAATAGGTGTGACCCCCGGTTCACGTCCTACTGCGAAACTCACCGCACAGATTACTCTTGACGGTGCGGACTGCGACCTCGTCCTGAAGAACCTGAGCATTGATATGAGCGCACTCACCAACCAGTTCATCCCTAACGGCAAGGCATACGGAAAGATCATAGTCGACGACTGCTACATCGACCTCCAGTGGCCTCTTACCGAGAAGTTCAACACCGCTATGACCGGCTTCGAGATGGTCAACAGCGACATTCTCGTTGACTGGGCTTCCGGCAACACGAGCAAGCCGTTCATCGTTTCCGCCCACGTCGGAGGCACTACCTGCGGCGACTTCACCTTCAGCAACAACGTAGTCTGGAGCAACTCCGGCAAGAAGGAATTCCACCTCTGCGGCACTCCGTACAGCGGCACAAACACCTACGAGGCTATCTCCGTCACCAACAACACCTTCTACAACATCAACAACGGCCTCAATTCCAACGGCCGCGAGAAGGCTATGTTCAGAGTGAAGAAGGTCACTTCGCTCAAGGTCGAGGGCAACATCGTCTATGACACGGCTCCGGATTCGAAGACCGTCTCCACAAGGCCTCACTTCAACTGGATCTACACCGACGCGATGACGATTGCCGAGCTTAAGACCGCTACGACGATGAACACCCAGAACCTCATCGACATCGCCGAGTCCTGCTCGCTCTTCGGCAGCGACGGCAAGGAGTGGACTCTCGGCTTCAAGAACCTCATCCACTGGCAGAGCGGCACGGCGAGCGCCAACACCGTCATCGACTCCTGGGACAATCCGTTCAAGAGCGAGGATGCTGTAAACGGAGCGTTCGAAGTCACTGCCGAATACGAGGACTACGGCGCAAAGCGTTAATCCCTGAATAACCACACAATCAATATGCTTATGAAGCACGACACACTGAAACAACAACAGTACTCTTCTCCTGAGCTGACGGCTCAGGAGATAGTCCTGGGGCAGGGCGGCTACTGCGACTCAACGGTCAAGTCAGCCGACGGCGCCCTCGGCGAAAAGTATGAAAATGTAACCTTTAACTGGGAATGATTATGAAGGATATCAAACAGATGCTTTCCCTTGCGGCGATGCTTCTTGCCTGCGCGGGCTGTGCGCAGAAAGAAGAACCCGTGACGGAGTCCGCCCCTCAGGGCGAAGGCCGGCAGATTTCCCTCTCCCGGGAGGTTTTCGTAAAATCGACTCTTGACGGCGATGCGGCCAAATGGACTGCAGGTGACGAGGTGGCAGTTTTCCAGAGCGAAGGCTCAACTGCCAAGAAGTTCACCGCAGCCGCTTCCGGCACCACTTCCGTTTTCAACCTTTCTGAAGGCGAAACGGATCTCTCCCAGACGGGAAACTATTTCCTCGTCTATCCTTACTCGGCAGCGGGAAGTTCAACGGTTTCTTCCTCCGCCGTCACACTCACCATCCCTGCCGCGCAGACAGCCGTGAAAGGCTCCTTTGACCCTGCCGCCGCCATTGCAGTGGCCTCCGGCACAGATTGCTCCGCAGGTTTCTCATTCAAGAACGCGCACACCCTTTTCAAGGTCACTGTTCCCGATGGCTTCGGCGCTGACATCGCTTCCATCAGCATTTCAGCCAACACCGAGGGCGAGAAAATAGCAGGCGAGTGCTCTGTCACTTTCGCTTCCGAGCCTGTCATAACCCCGACATCCAACGCCGTCGGCGAGATTACTCTCAGCGGCAAGGACGGAGCCGCTCTTGAGCCCGGAGACTACTACATCGTGGCCTCTCCTGCAAGTGTCGCTGCGGGCATCAACGCCAACTACATCGGCACCGACGGAAGAGTCTATTTCAAGTACTCAACCCAGCCGGTGCAGTTCAAAAGGAACACAATCTATGACCTGGGCGCTCTTGTAGCAAAGGCAGGAACCACGCTTAAACTCAACTCGAAGTACTACACCGAAGGCGAGTCATACGTCTATGGCGGAAGGGAAAACAACTTCCCTGCAACCGTTTCTGACATCACCGGGGCCGCTTTCACCAGCCTCCCTGCGGGGTGGAACGCACGTTTGGAGAGCGACCGACTCGTTGTAATTCCTGCGACCGACTCCGAGGCCGGGACCTATTCCATCCAGCTTTTCGCATACGCCGAGGGCGCGAAGGCCGACATCTACACCTTCACCTTCAAGTATGACCCGACCTACATTCTCTACGACGACTTTGCAGGCTCCGACATCGACGACCGCTACTGGAAGAGGTTCAACGAATACACCTCAGTCCTCTGGAGCTGGTTCCAGACCGGAGAGGAGGCCCAGTCTCCTGTTGCCGACGGAAAGCTTCAGCTCAAGGCCACCTATGAGGGCGGCACCTACAAGACAGGAGCCATCACAGGAAAGGACGTATTCACCTACGAGCCGCCGTTCAGAATTGACTGCAGGGCCGCTATGAGCACCCGCGCAACAGGATTCTGGTGCGCAATATGGACCGTCCCTACAACGGGCTACCAAAACGGTGAAATCGACATTATGGAGGCGGGCAACCACTACTCCAACTCTGATTTCGCCTCTAAGGCATACTACACCTGCCACACTCCGTACACCATCAACACCCCGTCTTCAACCTACGACTCTTACCGTCCGGGTCAGGACCAGGCGCAGAGCGGAAATTCGGCCATTAGCGACCAGACAGGCTACCACACCTACTCCGTTGAGGTTACTGACGAGGCCGTCATCTGGTATGTGGACGGAACAGAGGTGCACCGCTACAAGAACATCAGGCACACCATCTCGGACAAGGGCTATAAATACGCCGCCGAGTCCACCACCAACTCCTCCTCAGAGACGATTTACCCTAAGGCGAATTATCTCAACAACTATCCGTTCACCCAGAACACCTATTTCGCCATTATGGACATAGCGGTCGGCGGAAGTTTCGTGGGAGGCACGAATGACAAGACGGCGGTCACCGCCACCGAGGGCTTCAGCGCCCAGTTTGACATAGATTGGATTAAAATTTCTAAAATTAACTAGCAATGAAATATACACACACAATACTTGCGATGGCGGCTATTGGCGCTACGCTCATCTCCTGCTCGAGGACGCTTTCTCCAGTTGAGGAGCCAGCGAACCTCAGTCCGGAAATCACTAAACTCAACGGCAACATCGCAGTCCTTCAGGCAGTGGGGCAGGGCGAATATGTAAACTCAGTAAAAGCCGAAGGATCAGACTACAACATTCTTCTTTGCAACGGAAGGGAACTTACTCTGAGCGGCAACATCAGTGCGAACGCTCCTGAAATCTCCGTCAAGGACGGCATCTGGACCGTAGGCGGCGAGGCTCTTCGCTGCGGCTCTTCAGAGGAGGGGCTTTCAGTTGAGGTCCTTCCGGAGGCTTCCGTGAATGCGGAAGGGGAGTGGACTCTCAGCGCAGAGGGCTCTACTGTTTCTTTCGGCAAGGCCATCGCAACGGCGGCCACTCCGTATTTCGAGCAGGTTCTCTGCACCGAGACTCAGCTCGGCCTCACCCCGAAATCCGCTTCCACGCTCTCAAGCACCGTGGCATCCGGCTTCCTTTTCAAGATTGACGCCACCGGCGCCCAGGACTTTGTCCTCGGACAGACCCGCACCTACTCCGTTACCCGCACAGGGGTCAGCGCCGCTACGGTCGTCGTTCCTGAGGGCTGGAAGGCTGAACTCACCGAAAGCCAGATAAGCATCACAGCTCCGAGCACGGTTTCCACAAAGGCCGTTATAGCTTCCTCCAAGACCGACGTCAGCGTGATTGCAGTTTCAACCGCAGGGTATGTGACAATCGCGAAGGTGGAGACTTCCCTTGACGAGGGCACCAGCGCAAGCGACCCGTTCGCAACCCTCACTCTCGGCACAGTGGGCGCATTCTCAGCGGAGGTTACAGTGGCTCTTCAGAACAACACGGGGTGGTACTACCTCCTCAAGAAGTCTTCCGAGGCCGCTCCTTCAAAGGATGAGCTCAAGGCTGCAACTGCAGGAGACGCCACCTCTCTCACTCTTGCAACTGACTCCGAGACCACCTACACTCTCTATGTCCTTCCTGTAAACGGCGACACAGACGGCGGCATCGCGAAGATTTCCTTCACCACCGCAGCACTCACATCCTACTACGAGGCCTGGGAGGCAGGAAAGGAGATTAAGATCGGCTCAAAGACCTACAGCAAGGCCGTTAACGGCAAGGCACTTCTTGTTACAAATACCTCCGGCCAGGAGATTTACGCGGCTTGGGTCAACAATGGAAATTTCGGAATATTCTTCGTTAAAGACGATGCAATCGCAAACCTCAAAGGAGGTTATACCAAGTCTCTTATTGTCATCGGTGACACTCCTGGCGCGCGTCCAAGTGCTGTTTTTGCATCCCAAAGTTCAATGACCGGCACCGACTGCGACCTTGTTCTCAAGAATGTAAGCATAACTATGGACGCTCTTACCGGCGTATTCATCTACAACCGCAACGATATGGGAGACATCGTAATCGATGACTGCTATATGGACCTTAAATGGCCTTTGTCAACAAGGTACAACTATAATTCCATCAGCGGAAATATGGGCGACCTCGAAGTCCTCGACAGCGACATTCTCGTTGACTGGGCAAGCGGCGCGGCTCCAAGCCTTATGTCCTGCCACGTCGGCGGAGCCACCTTCGGCAATCTCACCGTTAAGAACAATGTGTTCTGGAGCGCTGACGGAAAGAAGGAATTCCACATCTGCGCAACCGATCAGAACACTACTTCATATACCAATACCCTCGGAGCAGTCGTTGTTTCCAACAATACATTCTACAATGTAAACAACGGTATATGGTACAATAATAGTCTTGATAGAAGTAGGAATATGGTGATGGCAACAACCGTCACTTCATTCCAGGCCGATGCCAACATCGTCTATGACACTGCACCGGACTCCAAGACAACCGACACATACAATACAAGACCGCATATTACTTGGATGTTCACCAGCGGAATGACGGTATCTGAACTTCAGAAGGTTACAACCGTAACCACAAAGAACATCGTGAACATCGCCGAGTCCTGCTGGCTCCGCGGCAGCGATTCCAAGGACTGGGTCACCGGAGTCACGAACCTTCTCAAGTACCAGAGCGACAGCGGCAACACAATCGTCGAGTCATGGACCAACCCGTTCAAGGTTGAAAACGCCGCTGAGGGCTATTTCGAAACCACCGATGCGTATTCCGCATACGGCGCAGTGAGAAAATAATACTTATAGAATATGAAAATCAACAAGCTTCTATTTATGTTGGCTTCACTCCTTCTTCCTGTAGCCCTCGTGGCGCAGGAAGGGAGGGTGACCGTGAAGGGTACGGTGTCGGATGCCTCCGGCCCTCTTCCGGGAGCCACGGTGTATCAGGATGGGAATATGTCCAACGGGACTATGACCGGAGCGGATGGAACCTACACCATCTCCGCCAGTCCGGACGCCACCCTCGTCGTTTCTTGTCTGGGCTATGCCGACATCAGAGAGAAAATCGGGGGCAGAAGCCGGATTGATTTCCAGATGAAAGAATCGTACGAAACGCTCGCAGCCGCAGAGGTTGTGAGCGTGGGTTACGGCTCTGTCGCAAGAAGGGACCTCACCGGTTCGGTCAGCAAGGTCAATATGGACGACATCTCGAAGTCGACCCCGATGAACTTTGACCAGGCTCTTGCCGGAAGGGTCGCCGGAGTGGTTGTAACCACCTCCGACGGTGCTGTGGGCTCAGAGGCCAACATCATCATCCGAGGCAACAACTCCCTGACCCAGTCCTCCGCCCCGCTTTATGTAATTGACGGATTCCCGACCGAGAGCTCCTTCGCCGCATCCATCTCTCCTGCCGACATCGAGAGCATCGATGTTCTCAAGGATGCCTCCGCCTCCGCAATCTACGGAGCCAGGGGCGCGAACGGAGTCATAATCATAACCACGAAGAAGGGCTCGCAGGGTAAGCCTACCGTGAACTTCTCCGCCTCCTGGACAGGTTCCAAAATCGCCAACAAGGTGGACCTTCTCAACGGTTACGAGTATGTGCGTCTGGACGACGAGTACAATATGAACCAGACCTCCACCCACACCTCCTATTTCTACAAATATATGGAGGACGGCACCCTGGACGACACTTTCTTCTCACTTGAGGACTACGCCTCCGTCCCGTATGTGGACTGGCAGGACTATGTCTATCGCAGCGCGCTGAGCCAGAACTACAACATCTCCCTCGGCGGCGGCAACGACAAGACCGGCACGACCTACAACGTAAGCTTCAGCGCCCTCGACCAGAACGGTATTCTCGTTTCCAGCAACTTCAACCGTTACTCCGGCAGCCTCAAGCTCAGCCAGAAAATCGGCAAGAAGGTCTCCGTGGACATCAGCGCAAGCTACTCCCACGCCAACACCAACGGCATCCAGCCTTCCAGCAGCGACTCCGGCTCGATGGTCAGCACCTACCTTCTCTACTCCGTCTGGGGCTTCCGTCCGCTGAGGCCTCTGCGCTACGGCGAGGTGGGCGACTCCTTCATCAACCAGCTTGTCGACGAGGAGGTTTCCAACCCTAACGACTTCCGTTTCAACCCGCTTGCAAACGTGAAGAACTCCTACAAGAAGGTGATCAGGGACTATCTCAACAGCAACATAGCCCTCAACTGGCAGATTATCGACGGCCTCAAGCTCAAGGTGACCGGAGGCTACACTTCCTCCCGCACCCGCAACGAGTCGTTCAACAACTCCGAGACAATGTCCGGCCACCCGGCATCCCCGCTCGGAAGCGGCCCTAACGGACAGATTCTCAACACCGATATTATCGGCTACCTCAACGAGGACATCCTCACCTACGACGCCGACTTCGGCCTCGACCACCACTTCCAGGCAATGGCGGGATTCACCGTCCAGGGCGAGACCACAAAGCACACCGGAGTGGCCGCCAACCACGTCCAGTCCGAGCTTCTTGGCATCGAGGGCCTCAACACCGGTGAATATCAGGCAGTTACTCCTTACCGCCGCGAATGGCTCCTCCTTTCCGGCCTTGCGAGGGTGAACTACAACTACGCCCACAAATACTACGTCACCGCATCCATCCGTGCGGACGGCTCCTCAAAGTTCCCTAAGAACAACCGCTGGGGCTTCTTCCCTTCAGGCTCCCTCGCCTGGGCATTCTCCAACGAGGACTGGGCTCAGAACAGCGGATGGTTCAACAACGGAAAACTCCGTGTTTCCTGGGGTATGACGGGTAACAACCGCACCCAGACTCCTTACGACTACTACGCCCGCTTCGTGACCACCCCGGGTTCCGACAGCCTCGACTACGTCCGTGACGGCAAGACCGTTTCCGGCTACTACCGCGAGAATATGGAGAACCCGTACCTCGGATGGGAGACCACGGCCCAGACCAACATCGGTCTCGACCTCGCCTTCTTCCAGAACAGGCTTTCCCTCACGGCGGACATCTATCAGAAAAACACCTACGACCTGCTTCTGCAGGCCACAATGCCGGCTTCCTCAGGATATGAGAGTGCGATGATCAACGTCGGTTCCATCCGCAACCGCGGTCTTGAACTCTCCCTCACCGCAGTGCCTGTGGAGACCAAGAACTTCAACTGGACATCCACCGTGAACTTCGGTATGAACAACAACACTGTCACGGCGCTTGCCAACAACCAGACGACCCTCGTCTCCACCATCAACTGGAACTCCCGCTACACTTCCCAGACCCCGTATGTGACCAAGGTCGGAATGCCTACGGGACTTATGTACGGCTACCGCTACCTCGGCACCTACAAGTATGACGAATTCACTAACGGAACCCTCCTCAAGGAAGGCATCCCTTATCTCGGAGTGCGTGAGAACGTGCGTCCGGGCGACCCTAAGTACGAGGACGTCAACGGGGACGGAATCATCAACGACGCAGACCGCACCGTCATCGGAATCGGCCAGCCGCTGCACACGGGAGGATGGAACAACACCTTCTCCTTCTTCGGAGTGGACATCAGCATCTTTATGAACTGGAGTTACGGAAACGACATTCTCAACGCCAACCGTCTTGTCTTCGAAAACTACGACGGCACCCAGCTGAACCAGTTCGGCTCGATGAGAAACGCCTGGAGCCTCGACCGCAACCCCAACAGCGATGTTCCGCGCGCGGGAGCTTCCGGAATGGAGTACTACTCCTCCCGCGTTGTCGAGGACGGTTCGTTCCTCAGAATCAAGACCCTCACCGTCGGCTACACCTTCCCGTCCAAGCTCCTGCAGAGGGCGAAGATCCAGTCGCTCAGGGTTTACCTCACGGCTGACAACCTCTACACCTTCACGAACTACTCCGGTCCTGACCCTGAGGTTTCAACCCGCAGCAGCGTGCTCACCCCGGGCTTCGACTGGTCGGCATATCCGCGTGCGAGATCCATTACAGGCGGCCTTTCCTTTACATTCTAAGAGTTGACATTTGAAAGAGTTGATTGATATGAAATCATTGACAAAATCTGCATTCGGCCTTGTCCTCGCCTCCCTTCTTTTCGGAGGGTGCAACGCTCTGGACCTGAAGCCGAACATTATAACGGAAGATCAGTTCTACACCTCGTCTAGCCAGGCTCAGCTGGGTCTGAACGCGGTGTACGGCGTCATCAACAGCTGGGAACTCTACGGATGTACGCTCACTTTGGACCTTAACTACAACACGGACATCTCGATGTACCTCTCCTCCACTAACTCCACAATGCTCGGAGCTTCGCTCGAACTCGACGCGAACTCCGCCTCCGTTTCGGACCCGTGGACCTGGCTCTACAAGGGCATCGGAAACGCCAACGAGTTTCTGGAGAAAATCTCCGGCTCGGAGCTCGACCCAGACGGAGGGATGTGCGCCCAGGCGAGGTTCCTTCGCGCCTACTACCACTTCATTCTTGCCCAGAACTGGAGGGATGTGCCTTTGAAGACCACTTCAACCGCCTCCTACAAGGATGTTAAAATCGCGGCAACTCCGCAGCACGACGTTATGAAATGGGTGGTTTCCGAGATGGAGGACGTGCTTCCGACAATCACCGAGAGCCTTGAACACGCCCCGTCTGATGTGACCCGCACGACCGTGCACGGAATCCTCGGAAGGATTTACCTCTATATGGCGGGAGAAGCCGTTGAGGGAGTCACCGCCGAGGAGAAGCACACCTATTTCACTAAAGCGGCCGAGCATTGCAAAGCCGTGATTGACAGCGGTTTGCACAGCCTTAACCCGGACTACACCCAGATTTTCATAAACTACATTTCAGACAAGTACGACACCGAGTACCACGAGTCAATGTGGGAGGCCGACTTCTACGGCGACCGTTCCACTTCCACCTACTACGGCAACTCCCGCTGGGGCGAGCTCAACGGCCTGAGGTGCTCTTCAGCCGACACCGACTACTCTTCCCACAAGGTCAACTGGGCGTACGGCCTTTTCGGCAACACCTACAAGCTCTGGCAGCTCTTTATGGAGGACGACCGCACGACCTACGAGAGGGGACTGCCGACGGTTACCGACAAGAGGCAGGAATGGAGCCTCCCGGGCTACAACTACGAGGGCTCTAAGGATGTCGCCACTCTCTATCCGTACGGCGGCGACCCGACCGACACCCGCAAGCTCATCGCGGCCGTGGACAAGACTCCATACTACAGCACTTCCACTCCGGCGACCCACAACACCAACGTGAATCCGCTCTACTATCCTGCAGGCCGCAACATCGGAAAGTTCCGCAGGGAGACCCAGTATGAGGGCCTGAAGAACTTCAAGAGCATCTGGACCGGCATCAACGTGCCTCTTCTGCGCTACGCCGACGTGCTCCTGATGTATGCCGAGGCGGTGAATGAGAGGGACGGGAAGCCTTCAGAGGAACTCTACGACATTATCCTTCCTCTTCGCGAGAGGGCCGGCATCGAGACTCTTCCATACTCGAAGTACAGCACCTACGACAAGTTCCAGCAGTTCATCCGCAACGAGCGCGCCCGCGAACTCTGCTTCGAGGGACTTCGCAAGCACGACCTCATCCGCTGGGGCATCTACTACAAGTCTATGCTGGAGGTTCAGGAGATGGCCCAGACCAATTCCAACTGGTCCGGCTTCAGTTCCGCCCGCAACTTCATCATCCTCACCGGCAGAATGAGCGAAAGGAACAATTACCTCCCGATTCCGTCCATCGAGCTGGCCGTGAACACGGAAATGAAACAGAATCCTCAATGGTAAAGATATGAAAAAGACAGCATCATATATTTTGGCTTTTGCCCTCGGGGCAGTCTCCCTCGCTTCCTGCCAGCAGCAGAACATCTCCCTGCCGGTGGATTTCAATGTGACTTTGGACGGGGACAATGTTTACCGCACCGGCGAAATCGTTCGCTTCCGTTTCAGCGGGGATGCCGACTACATCACCTTCTACAGCGGCGAGACCGGCCACGAGTGGGACAAGAGGGAAAGGACTTCCATCCCTACCGACGAAATCAAGAACCTTGCGCTCGATATGAAAATCCAGCCTCTATGGGGCAGGGGAGGAGGAAACGAGACCTGGGACTATGGCTTCAGGATCTATCTCTCCAAGGATTTCAAAGGTCTTGAGAGCGAGGACGGATATGAGCAGAGGGCGCAGATCAAGAAAATGGTCGAGGACGGAGAGTTCCCTCTCACCGCGGCCGACACTACCAAGGCCTGGAGGCAGATTTGGAACGATGTGGACTGCGAGTCCGTGCTGAATGAGTGGAAATATGGCTTGAGCAAGGACATAATCGACTATGCGGACAATTTCTGCATCGCCTTCCACTGGCATCCGTGGACCTACAACCTCACGGCGAACCAGAGGTCCTACCACGTTCAGGGAGACATAACTATGGAGTATGGCAAGGGAGAGCAGAAACTCACCGCTTTCACCGAGGTGCCGTTCACTGTCGTTACGATGAACGAGGAGGACGAACCTAATCTGGGGCAGAATCCGAAGCTCAGGACAAAGGAAGACGGCTCGCAGACCCGTATGGGCACGATCAATTTCGGACAGCCGAACTGGGACATCAATTTCGAGGGCGCGGCTTCATCGGACCTTACCTACGAGCTTGACGCGTGGTGCATCTCCGACCCGATGTCGCTCAACGCCGTCTCCAAGGACAGCGGAGTGCAGATCAAGAGCCTTCTGAGTCCGATTCTCACCTACGAGCACACCTACACCAAGCCCGGCACCTACAAGGCGGTGTTCTACGGTGTGAACGACAACTATCAGGGACGCACTACGGCGCTGAAGGAGGTTACAGTTATCGTTGTTGACGACGAGCCATTTGCAGATGCCAAATAAACTGACATCTTAACATCTCTCCGTAAAGGAAAATGATTTTTGGTCATTATCTTTGCAGGGAAAAGCATTCAGATGAAGCATACGATTTCAGTCCTCGTGGCA
>CAVAMP010000011.1:0-53238 GCA_963589825.1 Flexilinea sp.
CATTTTTTTATCTGAACCCCCTGCACCCCCTGTCAGGGGGATTTTTTACGGCCCCTTGGGCCGGCGGGCAGAAGCCCTTGTCAAGTTTCTTTGAAACTTGAGTTGGCTCGTTTTTTATATATTCCTTTTTCTATATATCCCTTCTATCTATCTACTTATTTTTCTTCGAGGTTAGGAAGGGAAATCGCGCAAAGACAGGCAAAGGTACGAAGATGTTTTTAATTCTATCCAACTTTTGCTAACTTTGACGGATTTTTGGGCGCGGCCTTCCGCTCTCGCTTAATGATAAACGCGACACGATGAAATTCAATATAACTTCCCTCGACAGAGGCTCCTCGGCAAGATGCGGAGTCATCACCACCGACCACGGGCAGATTCAGACCCCGATTTTTATGCCTGTGGGCACTGTGGGCTCGGTGAAGGGCGTGTATCATCGTGACCTTGAAAGCGACATAAAGGCCGAAATCATCCTCGGCAACACCTACCACCTCTACCTCCGGCCGGGTCTGGACATCCTTCGAAAGGCCGGCGGACTTCATAAATTCGAGCACTGGGACCATCCCATACTCACCGACAGCGGCGGATTCCAGGTGTTTTCGCTCACCCCGATCCGCAAACTCACCTCGGAGGGCTGCACTTTCCGCTCCCACATCGACGGATCCAAGCACACTTTCACTCCGGAGAACAATGTTGACACTCAGAGGATTATAGGCGCGGACATAATGATGGCGCTCGACGAGTGCTGCCCGGGCGACGCCCCCTACGAGTATGCGAAAAAATCGCTCAAACTCACCCAGGGCTGGCTGGAAAGGTGCATCCGCCACTTCGACGAGACCGAGCCCCTCTACGGCTACTCCCAGACTCTGTTCCCGATAGTGCAGGGCTGCGTATATCCGGACCTGAGAAAGGCGGCCGTTGAGCACGCGGCCTCTTTCGACCGCGAGGGCTACGCCATCGGAGGCCTTGCTGTGGGCGAGCCGACGGAGAAGATGTACGAGATGCTGGAGCTTGTCTGCCCGCTTCTTCCCTTCGACAAGCCGCGCTACCTTATGGGCGTGGGCACCCCTGCGAACATCCTCGAGGGCATTGCGAGGGGAGTGGATATGTTCGACTGCGTGATGCCGACCCGCAACGGGCGCAACGGAATGCTCTTCACCTGGAATGGCATTATGAATATGAGGAACCAGAAATGGGCCGACGATTTCTCTGAGCTGGACCCGTCCGGAGCCTCATTCGTGGACCATTACTACACCAAGGCATATCTCCGCCACCTTTTCGTCGCCGGGGAGATGTTCGCGGCCCAAATCGCTTCCGAGCACAATCTCGCCTTCTATCTCGACCTCGTGCGCACCGCAAGGGAGCACATCGCGGCAGGGGATTTCGCCTCGTGGAAGGAAGTGACAGTAAAAAAGATAATGTCGCGGCTGTAAATTGGGAGGGGAGGTATGTGTGAGAGAAAAAGTGCGTGGGATTAGAGAGTTTGATTAGAGGGGGAAGGGTTATATATATAAATAAGTCAGATACTTGCGAAGCAATAGATATGGAATTTTCGCTCAAACCAAAGAAACTGGACGTTTACATATTCAAGAAGTTCATTCTGACCTTCTTCGTGGCGCTGGTACTCATAATCGGCATCGTCATCATCTTCGATATCAGCGAGAAGATAGACAACTTTGTCGCGAAGGAAGCGCCCCTAAAGGCCATAATCTTCGACTATTATATGAACTTCATCCCATATTTCATGAATATGTTCTCGCCGCTGTTCGTGTTCATCACGGTGATTTTCTTCACCTCCAAGATGGCCGCGAATTCGGAGATCGTGGCGATCCTCAGCTGCGGAGTGAGCTTCCACCGGATGATGGTCCCGTATATGGCGGCGGCAACCCTGATCTGTGCCCTGTCGCTGTGTCTGAACCTCTTCATAATTCCGGAGGCCAACAAGACGAGGGTGGAATTCGAGGGAAAATACATTAAATCCGGGTATATAGCCTCCACCAAAAACGTCCACTACCAGATTTCCCCGGGCGAATTTGTGTTCGTCGAGTCCTTCAGCACCTGGAACAACACGGGCTACAGGTTCACTCTTGAAAAATTCGACGGCAACAGGATGGTTTCCAAGCTTTCGGCTGAGACGGCGGTGTGGGACAGCACCTTCGGGGGATGGAAACTCAAGAACTATTTCATCCGCGACTACTACGACGATATGACCGACCGCATCCGCAGCGGAAAGCAGATAGACACGGTTCTGGCCCTGAAAATCGACGATTTCTATGTCCGCAAGAAGATGACCGAGACCCTCACCTACAGCGAGCTCAACAACTACATTGCCCGCCAGCAGATGAGAGGCGACGCCAATGTGAAATATGCCCTGATCGAGAAGCACAAGAGGTTCACCCTCCCGTTCTCGGCGTTCATCCTCACGATTATGGGCGTTTCGCTCTCCTCGAAAAAGAAGAGGGGCGGCATAGGGTGGAACATAGGCCTCGGCATCGCCCTGAGTTTCTCCTACATCCTCTTTATGAAATTCAGCGAAATGTTCGTCTACACCGACACCCTCCCGCCGGGCTGGGCGCTCTGGCTCCCGAACATAATCTACGGCATAGTAGCGGCCATTCTCTACCGCCTCGCCCCGAAGTAGGCAATCCATTCCCGCAGCAACCTTTGGGTTGTGAGGATTTTCCCAAGGAGCGTAACGCAGCGCTCCGCCCCGAAATCTCCATATCCGTCTGAGGCGAATACGGGGATGGAGTGCAAGGCTTGCGACGCAGGGAAAACCGCAGCAACCTTTGGGTTGTGAGGATTTTCCCAAGGAGCGTAACGCAGCAATCCGCCCCGTATTCGTCTCAGATCAACATCTCGAAGAGCTTGTTGTTCTGGTTGATGTACTCGTAGGAAACGCCGTGGGCTTCCATCCGGCGGATGAGCGCGTCGTAGTCCTCTTTGGCTGCGACCTCGATGCCGATTAACGCAGGGCCTTCCTCCTTGTTGGTCTTCTTGATGTACTGGATGTAAACCAGGTTGTCTGACGGACCGATTATGTCGCGGATGAATGTGAGAAGAGCTCCGGCCTTCTGCGGGAAATTCACTATGAAATAGTGCTTAAGTCCTTCATACACGAGGCTCTGCTCGCGGATTTCCTCCATCCTCGTAATGTCGTTGTTGCTGCCGGAAATTATGCAGGCGACCTTCTTTCCCTTTATGTTGTCGGCGTAGAACCTCAGAGCCGCCACCGAAAGCGCTCCCGCAGGCTCCACCACCGTCGCGTTCTTGTTGTACATTTCGATGATCGTGGTGCACACAGCCCCTTCCGGAACCGGGATTATGTCGTCGAGAATTTCCTTGCAGATGCCGTAGGTCAGCTTGCCCGGCTTCTTCACGGCAGCTCCGTCCACGAACTTGTTTATGTGCTCGAGGTCCACGATGTGCCCCTCGTCCAGCGAAGCCTTCATACTTGCCGCGCCGGCCGGCTCCACTCCTATTATTTTGCACTCCGGCCACTTCTGGTGGATGTATGCGCCCACTCCGCTGGCGAGTCCGCCTCCTCCGATGGGGATGAAGATGTAGTCGAGCGGCTCCTCGGCCTGACAGGTGATTTCGTAGCCGATTGTGCCCTGACCCTCGATGATTTTCTCGTCGTCGAACGGCGGAATGAAGGTCTTGCCGCTTCTCTGGGCATACTTTATTGCCGCCTCGTTGGCTTCGTCGAAGGTGTCTCCGGTGAGAACGATGTCCACATATTCCTTACCGAACATACTCACGGCCTCGATTTTCTGCCTCGGGGTCGTGACCGGCATATAGATGGAACCCATAATTTTCAGCTTGTTGCAGGAGAACGCCACACCCTGGGCGTGGTTGCCGGCAGAGGCGCAGACAATTCCGTAACGCAGAACCTCCGGAGCGATTGAGCGGATTTTGTTGTAGGCGCCGCGGATTTTGTAGGAACGCACCATCTGAAGGTCCTCCCTCTTGAGGAAGACGTCACAGCCGTATTTTGAGCTGTAGTGGAGGTTCATCTGCAGGGGAGTGGGGGTGAGAATCTCCTGAAGAGTCTTTGATGCAGCCTCGATGTCCTCTGTTTTTGGAAAATATGAATTTGTTTCCATAACTATATGTGTGTTAATATATTGACATTAAAAAATTATTAATTCGTCCGCCTCCGGGAATATGTGAAGCCGTCAGTTGAGTATAATGAGAACTTTCGCGGGGTGGTTGAAGCGGAGTGTCACCCGGTCGGCGGTCGCCCTGTTGCGGATTCCCTTCCACCAGTTGTCAAAGCAGACTTCATCCAGCGGCCACTCAAGACCCTCGGACGAAATTCTCAGCGTTGGGTCAGGCGAGAAAACAGAGACCGTGCGGCCCGCTCCGCAGTCGAAGCTGTCGCTCCCCGTGAGCGGAAATGCTGTCGTGCGGTCGGAAACGGCGTCAAAGCGCACCCCGGGGTACATCTCGGCGAACTCCATCAGAAGACCGTAGTTTCCGATGGTAAAGTCCTCCGCGCCGCCTCCCGAGGCGATAATGTGAACTCTCTGGACTTCAGGATATGCCCCTACGGCATAGCGGACGGCCTTTGCGAGGTCGTCGTAATCCTGCTCGTCGTATTTTACTATGATGTCTTTATAGCGGTTTTTGAGGTCTTCGGAAAGGGTGTCCATATCGCCAACGATGGCATCCGGTGCCTTTCCACCGCTGAAATCGAGATATTTCACCACGGCGCCGTCGCAGCAGACCACCCTGTCGGCGGAGGAAAGAATCCAGCGCGGGTATTCGCTCCGGGGGAACTCCCCGTCTGCAACTATCGCTATATCATTGACTTCCTGCATTTCTACCCTTTAGGCAAACCTTTTTCCGACCTTCTTAGTGGCAAGCCCCCCCCCTCTGTAATTAGCTCTCCGCTACGACCGACCACCTCTCCACCTCCCTGAAGCCGAGAAGGAAGGACTTGGCGTCCATCCGCTTTTTGCCTGCGAGTTGGAGATCGGTGATGGAAAGCGCTCCGTCGGCTGTGGTGACAGCAAGGAAGGTCTTCCCGTCGCTAAGGATGCGGCCCGGAGTCGTCTTGCCGTCCGTAGTCACTGCCGTTCCGTCTGTAGTCACTGCCGCTCCGTCCGTAGCCACTGCCGTTCCGCCTGTAGCCCCGGCAGCGCCGGCCCCTGCCCCGGCAACGAGAGCCGCCTTGAGAGCGTCTCCCGTGAGCTTCTCTCCGAAGAATACCTTGAGTGCAAGCGGCTCTCCCTCGCCTTCCTTCTTAAGAAGAGTGTAGGCGGTAGGGTACGGGCTCAGACCGCGGACGAAGTTGTACACCTCGGCGGTGGTCCTGTTCCAGTCGATGCGGCACATTTCCTTGGTAATCTTAGGCGCAGGCTTCAGAACCTCGGCGCCCTGGATAAAGCTGCGCTGAATCCTGAACTCGACGCTGCCCTCGATGATGGCTTCCACGGTCTGCACCACGAGGTCCGCACCCATCTCCATCAGCTTGTCGTGCAGCGTTCCCGCAGTGTCTGTCGGCAGAATAGGGCACTGCTCTCTGTACATAATCTTTCCGGTGTCCACTCCCGCGTCAATCATAAAGGTGGTGACTCCGGTCATATTCTCGCCGTTGATGACAGCCCAGTTGATCGGGGCGGCACCCCTGTACTGCGGCAGAAGCGCTGCGTGGAGGTTGAATGTTCCGAGCTTAGGAATGCTCCAGACGCACTGCGGAAGCAGCCTGAACGCCACGACGACGAAAAGATCCGGCTTCCACGCCTTCAGAGCCTCAAGGAAACTCTCGTCCTTGAGCGAGGTTGGCTGAAGCACGGGGATATTGTGCGCCACTGCGTACTGCTTCACCGCGCTTTCGTTCATCTTGAGTCCGCGTCCCGAAGGCTTGTCCGCCACGGTAACAACTCCCACAACCTCATATCCGTTCCTGAGAAGGGCATCGAGCGGAGCCACAGAGAACTCCGGCGTACCCATATAAACTATCCTTGTCTTTTTGAATATTCCCATAATCTTTGCCTTGACTTTTCTGAACCTTGCCTTTATGTTGTCGATGTTGAAAAGGGTCGAGTCGTTCACCGCCTTCCACGTGAGGAAAACTCCCGTCGGGAAGAGGATGTAGCTGGAAATGAACACACCGAGAACCGGGTCTATGGCGCCGTCCCTCGCGAGTTTCTTTCCGGAAATGTCTATGACCCAATATGCTACGAAGAAAAGCACCGAGATGATTGCCGGCGTGCCGAGTCCTCCCTTGCGGATCAGGGCTCCGAGCGGAGCGCCGATGAGGAAGAAGATGAAGCATGCGAGCGAGAGGGCGAACTTGCTCAGAATTTCAATGTCGATGTTGCGCAGAACCCTCGTGTGGAACCCGACGTCGTTCCCGTACATCGAAAGCGTGCTCTGAAGGTCCTCAGCCTTTGAAATCGCTCCCTGCACGGCCTTGATTTCGCTGTCGATGTCCTTCCACTGGCCCTCGTTCTCGGGGCGGAAAGGCGTCGTGATGCGCACTCTCGAAGTGGAGTCCATCTGGGAGTGGTACTTAAGCCCCGAGCGGTAGCCTTTCACAGCCTTGGCATTCTCGTCATGAGCGGCTTCGTTAATCCTTCCGATGGAGTCCTTTCCGTGATTCAACTCCTTGAGGCTCATTGATTTGACCTGGTCGCTGTAGCGCGCGGAGTCGGACTTGTGGAAGGCGTAGTTCTCAAGCGGAATAATTATCTGCTGCCTGTCGAACTCGATTTTCTGGAGCTGAAGGGTGGTGTCGCGGTATTTCTTGGTGTTGGTCTCCTCGAAATTGGAGCCGCTGTACATAGAGAATGTGAGGTAGCTCTTGTCCTTTGACATCGTCATCTTCGCCGAGTCGGCCACTGTGAGGCTGGTGTTGCCCTTGTGGTTGGTGTGGTTATAGACCATCACCTTGTACATCATCCCGGTCTCGTCGTTCCTTTCGTCCACCCTGAGGATATATCCCTCGATGCCGTCGTAGAATGTCCCCGTAGGGATTTTTATCTCAGACTTCGTTTTTCCGATGTCCTCGCGGAGGGTATATATCTGGTTATATGCCACAGGGATGAGGTCGTCGGCGATGAAAAATGCGCTGATGCTGATGACCCCGCAAACGATGCCGATAGGAAGCAGAATCCTTGAGAGGGATATGCCGGCGGACTTCATCGCGAGAAGCTCGTTGCTTTCGGCGAAGTTTCCCAGGGTCATCATCGACGAAAGCAGCGTCGCCAACGGGAGCGAGAGCGGCAGAAGCGTGCACGCCCCCCACATCATAAACTCCAGGATGACGCCCATACCGAGTCCCTTTCCCACCAGCTCGTCAATGTAGAGCCAGAGGAACTGCATCATAAGGATGAATATCACAATCAGAAGGATTGCGATAAACGGCCATACGAAGGACTTCAGTATGAATTTATCGAGTTTTTTCAAACTTTCTGGAGTTATCAGAATGGGGCTTCTGCCGCGTTATACTTTTCGTATAGACTTGCTTCCGCCCCGGTATTGTATTACTTCAAGCTTGCGAGGATGGCGTTGAGGGCTTCGTCAAGGCCTGCGGCGTTCTTTCCGCCTGCGGTTGCAAGCCCAGGCTGTCCGCCGCCGCCTCCGAGGATGGCTTTTGCGGCCGCTTTCACATCAGCTCCGGCGTTGTGCCCTGCGGCAACAAGGTCTGCGGAGTACATAACGAGAAGCTGCGGCTTGCCTGCGGCCTCATAGGCTGCGACAACGGCGAGATTCTTAGCCTCCTTCTGGAGCATAAACGCCGCGTTCTTGAGCATTGCAGAGTCTTCAACCTTGCGAAGAACCACTGTCCGGATGCCATTTACCTCCTGGGCGCTCTCCTCGAGAGTCTTCTTGTAGGCTGCGGCTTTCTCCTTTGCGACATTTTCAAGTTCTTTCTTGAAAGCTTCGTTCTCCTCGATGAGTTTGCGAACCGCACCGGCGAGATCCGGTGCGTTGTTCAGAAGGGCCTTGGCAGCCTTGAGGGAGTCTTCCATTGAGAATACCACATCCTCTGCAGGGGCTCCGGTGCGGGCCTCGATTCTTCTCATACCCGCTGCGATTGCGCTCTCGGAAGTGATTTTGAAGAAACCGATTTTTCCGGTTGAGGCGGTGTGGCAGCCTCCGCAAAGCTCCACAGAGTCGCCGAAGCGGACGATGCGGACCCTGTCACCGTATTTTTCTCCGAACAGAGCCATCGCCCCCATAGCCTTGGCGTCTTCCATCGTTCCGTCCCTCTTTTCAACGAGAGGGTAGTCGGCGCGGATGAGTTCGTTCACCCTGCGCTCCACTTTAAGTATCTGCTCCTCAGTGAGTTTCTCGAAATGAGAGAAGTCGAAGCGGAAGTATTCGTCGCAGACGAAAGAGCCTTTCTGCTCCACGTGCTTTCCTAGAATTTCACGCAGTGCCTGGTGGAGAAGGTGGGTGCAGCTGTGGTTGTTGGCAATCCTCTGCCTCCTCTCCTTGTCTACAACAAGGCGGAAACTGCAGGAGCAGTCCGCCGGAAGTTTCTCGGCGATGTGGATGGTGAGGTTGTTCTCCTTCACTGTGTCGAGAATCCTGATTCTCTCGCCGTTCTCGGACTCGATGTAGCCGGTGTCGCCGACCTCGCCGCCCATCTCTCCGTAGAAAGGAGTGCGGTCGAAGACGAGCTGGATCATCTCCCTGTTCTTCTGTTTCACTGTTCTGTGGCGGGCGAGAAGCGCTCCGTCAATCTCTGTGAAGTCATAGCCGAGGAACTCCACGCTGTCGCAGTGGTGGAACTCGATCCAGTCGCCGAACTCGTTGGCGGTGGCGTTGCGCGCGCGGTCCTTCTGTTTCTTGAGCTCTGCCTCAAAGCCCTGAAGGTCAATCTTGTAGCCCTTCTCGGAAGCGATGAGTTCGCTAAGGTCAATCGGGAATCCGAAGGTGTCGTAGAGTGTAAATGCGTCCTCTCCCTTGATTACCTTGGTGTCGGCGCATTTTTCCATAATGCTGTCAATCAGCTTGATGCCTCTGTCCAGAGTGCGGAGGAACGCCATTTCCTCTTCCCTGATCACTTTCTCGATGAGAGCCTGCTGGGCTGCGATTTCAGGGTAGAACTCTCCCATATCGCTCACGAGCTGGCCCACAAGCCTGCAGAGGAACGGCTCCCCGAAGCCGAGGAAGGTGTAGCCGTAACGCACTGCACGGCGGAGGATTCGGCGGATTACATAGCCCGCCTTCACATTCGACGGAAGCTGGCCGTCGGCAATTGAGAATGAAATCGCGCGGATGTGGTCTGCGATTACCCTCATCGCGATGTCGGTGTTCTCGTCCACTCCGTATTTCTTCCCGGAGAGCTCCTCAATCTTGTGGATCATTCCGGTGAAAACATCGGTGTCGTAGTTGCTCTGCTTGCCCTGAAGGGTCATACAAAGCCTCTCGAAGCCCATTCCCGTGTCCACATTCTGATGCGGAAGAAGTTCGAGGCTGCCGTCAGCCTTGCGGTTGTACTGCATAAACACGAGGTTCCAGATTTCAATCACGAGGTGGTGTCCCTTGTTCACGAGTTCGGCTCCCGGCACTGCCGCCCTTTCCTCGTCGCTGCGAAGGTCCACGTGAATCTCGGAGCAAGGCCCGCAAGGGCCTGTGTCGCCCATTTCCCAGAAGTTGTCGTGCTTGTTTCCGAGGATCACTCTGTCGGCCGGAAGGTGGGTGAGCCACTGGTCGCGGGCCTCGGTGTCGAGCGCGGTCCCGTCTTCGGCGGAACCCTCGAAAATGGTGGCGTAGAGCCTGTTCCTGTCGATTTTATAGACCTCGGTGAGAAGTTCCCAGGCCCAGTCGATCGCCTCTTTCTTGAAGTAGTCGCCGAAGCTCCAGTTGCCGAGCATCTCGAACATAGTGTGGTGGTAGGTGTCGTGTCCGACCTCCTCGAGGTCATTGTGCTTTCCGCTGACCCTGAGGCACTTCTGGCTGTCCGTCGCCCGAGGGAACGGAGCCGGACTGTTGCCGAGGAGCCAGTCCTTGAACTGGTTCATTCCGGCATTGGTGAACATAAGCGTAGGGTCGTTCTTTACGACCATCGGAGCTGAAGGGACGACGGTGTGTCCCTTAGAAGCGAAAAAGTCAAGGTAGGCTTTTCTGATTTCCTTTGACGTCATCATATAATGTTGTATTTATTTGCGTTGGGTTGCGTCTGGAAGTTTAATCTCCCCTTGGACGCTATAAACGCGCAAAAATACAACATTTTTTGCATATCTTAAAATCTCCAGCCGAGCGTCGCGACAACTTTGACAAGTTTGCTTTTGCAGGTAATCTCCGGGGTGTACGGGTCCGGGTCGCCGGTGGTCTCGTTGAAGATGTAGTCGGCGTACGGGGTGATGTAGGTTTTCGGGTAGAAATAGCAGATTGCCGCTATGTCAGCGAAGAACGAACCCTTTGAAGAGTAGCCGAGACCGAAGGATGCGGAGTGGGTGTAAGGCACCTTCTTGATTTTGTCAAGGCCGTTGGAGGAGTTGTACTCGTAGGTGACTCCGGAGGATTTTGCGGTGTAACCGGCCCTGATTGCGAACTGGGAGACGGGTTTTATCTCAGTTCCGAGGCGGAAATAGTGCTGAACTCCGCAGAGGTCCAGAATCTCGTTGTTCGCAGAGTCGAACTCGCTGTTGTCGGAAGTCCCGGGCACGCGGAAGGTCATTTTGCGGTAGTTCGTCAGTTCGTAGTCCGCGCTGAGAACTCCCCAGGTCCCGAAAGTCAGAGCCGCTCCGAAATTGGCCCTCATAGGGCTCCTTACTATGTATTCGAATGTCCCTTCGGGGGAGGTTTCGCTTCCGCCGTAACGGGAGTTTTCAAACGAGGCCTCAGCCGTGTACCAGATGCGCTCCTTGATGGTCTGAAGAGTCGGGGTCTGGATGGCCGCTCCGAGCCTCAGGCCCTTCCAAGGGGTCACTATGACTCCGAATTTTCCATAAACTCCGCTTCCGCTTGCCCTGTACTCGGTGCCTTTGCGGGCCGATTTGAAATAGGTCCTGGTGGTTGTGGTTCCGTCGGAGAAATCCACCGGCACTTCGCCCACTTCCACCGCCTCTTCCTTGAGGTATTCGTTCGAGCGGTAGTCAAGGCTTATGAAGCCGAGGTTCGCGCCGAAATAGACTATGTCGGAGAAGTTGAAGCCGAGGTTCACTATGAAGTCGCTCTTGCCTCCCGTCACCGTGCGTCCGTAGCTCTGGGTGGTGCCTGATGGACCTGTGGAGATGCTGGTCTTGCCGTCGTCGGAGGTGGTTGCAAACTCGCTCGCCCCGATGAATTCCTTGTCGGAGATGGAGCCTATTGCCCCTATCCGGTAGGCCGAGATGAGGTCGTAGTAGCCAAAGCCCAGATTGTTGTAGGCGCTGCTGGAGTTAAGATCCGTTGCGGTGAAATACCCGTCCTCCGCGAGGTCGGTAGCCCTTGCCGCCATCTGTCCGAAGGCCGATGTGGTGGTGTTCACTCCCTTTGCGAAAACATCGCTGGTGTAGGTGGAGGTGCCGTTCACTACGAATCCTATAGCCCAGTTCTTCAGGCCGCGGGTCCTTCCGGTGTTGAAGTTTATCATTCCGCCGATGTTCGGCATATCGAACGCTCCCTTGGTGGTGCGCATCTTTTTCCCGAATCCGAGCGAGCCGTCAGGCATTTCGTTCCCCTGGGTGCGGGCGATGGAAATGTCCGGGCCGAGGCTTACGGTGAACTGGGTGTAACGTGCCACCGCGGAACCTGCAGGGTTGATGCCGAGAGAGCCCATATCGCCTCCGAGGGCCGTGAATGCGTTGCCCATCGCGAGTGTGCGGGCCGTTCCTTCGTATGTGTTGTCGCTGTAGCGCAGCGCGTCAGTGTAGTTCTGTGCTCCGAGAGCCGTGCAAAGCACGAGCGCCGCTGCAGTAATTGCTGTCTTTTTCATATCTGTTTCCTTTTTGGGCCCTCCCTTCGGGGAAATGGGGCGCCGTTGTGGTGTGTTTCTTTATATGTTATCTTCTTGAAGATGAGGAGCTTCTGCTTCCGCCGCCACCGCCTCCGCTTCTGCCGCCGCCGGAGTATGAGCCTCCGCTTGAGTGGCTGCCTCCGCTATATGAGGAGCCGCTTGAACGGTAGGAAGAAGAACTGCTGGAGGAAGAGCGGTAGGAACTGCTTGAACTTCTGGATGAAGAGCTGCCTGAGTAGGAGCTGCCGCTTGAGCGATAAGAAGAGCCGCTGCCGGCGCTGTATGAACTTCCTGAAGAAGAGGAGCTTGCAGGACGGCTGTAGGTCGCGGTTCTGCGAGTTGAACTTGAGCTGCTGCGGGTGGATCCGGAAGTGCTGCGTGAAGAAGAACCTGCCGGCTTTGAAACGGTCGAGCCGCCTGAGACAGTTCCTCTGGAAGTGCTTGAGCCTGTGGTTCTTACAACAGTGCCGCCCGTGCGGGTGGAACTTGCAGCGGTGCGGGTCGATGAGGCCGGCCTTGCAACGCTGGTGACCCTTGAAGAGGAGCTTTGCCGTGAAACGCTGCTTCTGCTTGCGGAAGATGCTCCTGCGCTGCTGCGTGAAACTCCGCTACCTGAGCCTCCGCGGGTTACAGTCCCTGAGGCCTGAACTCCGTTTCTGCGGGAAACGGAGGAAGTCCTTGATGCTGAGGATCCTGCGCGGGAAGAAGGGGAGTAGCTCGCTCCTCCCGGGGTCGCCGTGCCGCGCGAACCGAAATGAACAGGTCCGCTGCCTCCCGGGCCCCATCCGCCCCAGATGTCGTGACGGGGGCCGTGGTGCGCGTAGTGATGCGGCCCTCTGTACCAGCCGCCGCCCCAGTACCACGGGTCATAATATCCGCCCCAATACCAGGAGTAGCGTCCGCCCCAGTAGAATGAATCCCAGTACCAGCTGTCCCAATACCACGGGTCATAGCACAGCGAACTCCAGTACCACGGGTCATAATACCTTCCGTACCAGACTCCCCAATAATATGGGTCCCAGGCGTAGTAGGCCGGGCTGTACATCCAGCTGCGCCAACCATAATAATAAGGATAAACTCCCATAAACGGGTCCACATAGACAGTCGTGACGGCTGCCCCGTCAAGGTTGAGCGAGAGGGAATTTGAATTCTCCTTTGCTGCGGCTGCAGTTGAGGCTGTCCCGCTCTCCGTGCCGCGGGCGTCGATGAGGGAGGACTTTGTTAAAGATGAGAGCGCGTCCGTCTGCTCCTTGTTTTTCTCGTAATCTGCCTTTGTGACAGTCGAGGAAGGGCTTGTATAATAAATTCCGTCAGTGTACTGCTGAGAGGAACTTGACCTAGCCGCTGTTCCACAGGAAGAAATGATGACCCCTGCAATTGCGAGGGCCATAAATCCCGACAGTCCTGATATATAATGTACTCTTGTCATATTTTCATATATTTTTCGTAACTTCGCGGCGTTTTTCGGTTGCAAAGAATATACCTGTTATCAGGAAATTAAGAATATACCTAATTAAGAAAACAAAGGAATATCCCCCGCGCCGAAAACACACGCTACCCGCAAATATAATAAAAGAATACGATAATGGCAAAGGAAGTTACAAAGAGGAGCGAAAATTACTCCCAGTGGTATGATAACCTTGTGGTTAAGGCCGACCTTGCTGAAAGGTCAGCAGTCAGAGGCTGTATGGTCATAAAGCCTTACGGCTATGCGATTTGGGAAAAAATGCAGCAGACCCTCGACAAAATGTTCAAGGAAACCGGGCATCAGAACGCCTATTTCCCGCTTTTCATCCCGAAATCTTTCCTCAGCAGGGAAGCCGAGCACGTGGAAGGATTCGCGAAAGAGTGCGCTGTGGTCACACACCACCGCCTTATGAAAGACCCTAACGGAACAGGCGTGGTCGTTGACCCTTCTGCGAAACTCGAGGAGGAGCTCATCGTCCGTCCGACTTCCGAAACCATCATCTGGAACACCTACAAGGGCTGGATCACCTCGTGGAGGGACCTTCCTATCCTCTGCAACCAGTGGGCTAATGTCGTGCGCTGGGAGATGAGGACAAGGCTTTTCCTTCGCACCGCCGAGTTCCTCTGGCAGGAAGGCCACACCGCCCACGCAACCCGTGAGGAGGCTGAGGCCGAGGCACAGAAGATGGTGGGCGTTTACGCCGACTTCGCACGCAACACTATGGCGCTTCCTGTCGTAGTGGGACACAAATCCCCGAACGAGAGGTTTGCAGGCGCGCTTGACACCCTCACAATCGAGGCTATGATGCAGGACGGCAAGGCTCTCCAGGCCGGCACTTCCCACTTCCTCGGTCAGAACTTCGCAAAGGCCTTCAATGTTCAGTTCACCAACAAGGAAGGCAAGCAGGAGTATGTCTGGGCCACATCCTGGGGCGTTTCAACCCGTCTTATGGGTGCGCTCATAATGGCTCACGGCGACGACAACGGACTCGTTCTTCCGCCGGCTCTCGCGCCTATCCAGGTTGTGATGGTGCCGATTTTCAAGACCGACGAGGAGCACTCAGCCATCATCGCCCGTATGAACGAAATCAAGGCCGAGCTCGAAAAAGGCGGCGTGAGCGTGAAGATTGACGACCGCGACACCCTCCGCCCGGGCTTCAAATTCGCTGAGTGGGAGCTCAAGGGAGTGCCGGTAAGAATCGCTATGGGGCCTCGCGACCTCGCAGGCGGAACGCTCGAAATCGCCCGCAGGGACACTCTGGAGAAGACTTCCATCGCTCAGGAAGGCGTTGCCGCCCACATTGAGCAGCTCCTTAAAGACATCCAGAAGAATATGTACGAGAAGGCTCTCGCTTTCCGTGACGCAAATGTGCGCAAGGTCGACACCTGGGAAGAGTTCAAGGAGGAAATCCAGAAGGGAGGCTTCCTTCTCTGCCACTGGGACGGCACCACCGAGACCGAGGAGAGAATCAAGGAGGAGACAAAGGCCACAATCCGCTGCATCCCTGTGGACAGCTATGTCTGCGAGGAGGAGGGAAAGTGCATCTACTCCGGCAAACCTTCTCACCGCAGAGTCATATTCTCAATCGCTTATTAATCGGCAGTGTCTTTTGAAATCAGGAGTGAATCTTATTTCAACGGATTGAACAGTAATTATATAGAATTTTAAAAATGAAAAAGATTATCACCGTCATCGCGACGATGACAGTTTTCGCCGGCGCAGCGCATGCGCAGGACGATGTCCAGAAGGCGGCTCAGGATGCCGTCGACGCTCTTTCCGCAGCTCCGGTAGTGGAGGCACCTCAGGTGAAACCTAAGTATTGGACCAACTCCCTCACCACACAGATCAATGTGGGTCAGACTGGCCTTACCAACTGGGCGGCCGGTGGAGACAACACCTTCACTCTGAAGGGCTACATTGACGGAAGCTGCAACTGGGCAAAGGACAAGATGTTCTGGAACAACCGACTCCAGATGGAATACGGAGTTCTTTATGCATCTTCCAAACCGCTTTTCCAGAAGAGCAACGACCGTTTCTACTTTGAGAGCAAATGGGGTCACAGGATTGTGGAGCAGCTTTACGCTTCCGCCAACTTCGACTTCAAGACCCAGTTCTCAAAGGGTTATGACTACAAGACTCCGTCAGCAACTCAGGTTACGGAGCTCTTCGGCCCGGACGCCACTCTTGAAGGTCTTGACAGAAAACAGCAGACTGAGGCCTGGAAGGCGGCCAGGGTAGCAAAGTCTGGACTTCTCTCCCCGGGTTATGCAACCCTCGCGCTCGGTCTTGACTGGACCCCTGCAAAATGGGTTTCAGTGAGCCTTGCACCTCTCACCGGAGGTTACACAATCGTCACCGACGAGCAGTTCCGCAAGACCTACGGTATGAAAATGACCGAAGAGTACAAGGACCTGATGAACGAGTATTCGGGCTATGACGGCTCAGCGTATGACGAATCGACGGCCACTCCGGAGCAGAAGGCATATCACCAGGGTTATCTGAAATATGAGGCAGGTCTGAAGGACGGTTCCGCCTACAAGTCCGCTCTCTTCCAGCTCGGTGCGCAGATGAAGATTGACTTCAAGGTGAATGTGAACGACAACTTCAAATACACCTCGCAGATTGTCCTCTTCACCGACTACCTCGCCAAGGACGATGAGACCAACAAATACAAGAAAAACATCCGTTTCAACTGGGATAACAAAATCGACTGGAAAATCGCAAAGTATTTCGCCCTCACTCTCACGACGAATATGATTTACGACTCCACGGTCCTGAACACGGATAAGCTTGACGCTGACGGCAATCCGACCAGGTGGGGACTGCAGTTCGCGGAGTCCATTTCCTTTGGTTTCACTTATACTATCGCGACAAAATCCAAATAATGGGCGAATTGCCGCGTTGTCGCTCGCGGGAAATCCTTGAATTTTGGTATCAAATAATTTAATTATGTCCGGTCCGCACTACTTTGACATCCCCGAGTTCCTCTCCGCCGACAAGGGGGGAGACGGAGGAGGGTTCATTGTCGGAGTGAGCGGCGGAATAGATTCCATAACCCTTGCCGATATGCTCTATCGGCAGGGGTTAACTCATTTTGCGCTCGCCCACTGCAATTTCCACCTTCGGGGGGAGGAGAGCGACGGTGACGCCGCTTTTGTTGCGGAGTGGGCCGGGGAAAGGGGCATCAAGTTTCTTGGGGCCGATTTTGACACCGAGGGCTATGCCACCGGGAGGGGAGTGAGCATTGAAATGGCGGCCAGGGAGCTTCGCTACGGCTGGTTCGCTCTTCTTTGCCGCCGGGAAGGCTACCGCGCAGTTGCCATCGCCCACAACGCCAACGACAATGCCGAGACCCTGCTGTTGAACCTTGTGCGGGGCACGGGTCTTAGGGGCATCTGCGGAATGCAGACTCTCTCCGCTCAGACAATTTGCCTTGACGGGGAGCTTTGCAGAGCAATAGGCTGCACCCCGGAGGAGTCGGAAGCCGTTTCGGGGGGCTCCGATAAAGGCACAGAAGCCTTTCCTGAAGGCTCTGAGGGGGCTTCCAGGACTCTTCAGATTTGGAGGCCGCTGCTCCAGATGACAAGAAAGCAGATCGAGGGCTATGCTCTTTCGCACAATCTCTCCTGGAGAGAGGACCGCACCAACGCCGACTCCCGCTACAAACGCAACCTTATCCGCAACGAGGTGATGCCGCTCCTGGAGAGGCTGAACCCGTCCGTGGTGAAAACCCTCTCGAGGGATATGGAGCATTTCAGCTCCGCCGCGGCTGTGCTGGACTCGCAGTTCGCTTCGGTTTTTGGAAGCGAGGATTCTATAGTCTTGGAAAGCGATAATCCCGACGAGGCGCTCAAGACAATCCAGAAAATGGTCTCCGAGAGGTCCGCAGGCTGGAAATACGCCCTCTACACCTTCCTTGAGGCCAGGGGGTTCAACCCCGGGGTAATCGCTCAGGTGGAGGACCTTCTGGAGTCTTCCCGCACCCGAAGCGGCAAGGTTTTCCTGAGCCCCGAACATCGCCTTCTTATGACCCGTGACTCCTTCATCCTTGAACCCTCCCGGAGCGCGAAGAGCAATGGAGCATTTTCCGGGGAAGGGGAGCGCGCCTGCGCAGCCTCTGATGGAAGTTCCATTGGAAAAGGCGAATGCGCCTGCGCAGCTTCTGATGGAAGTGCCATTGGAAAAGGTGAATGCGCCTGCGCAGCCTCCGAGGCAAGCGCCGTCGAAGACGGAATCATTATCCTCTCTCCCGGAGTTTATACTGTTGGAAGCCAAAAACTTACGGTTGAACTTTTCGACCGCCCGGAAGATTTCCCTCTTAGGCAACCCACCGGGGTAACCGCCATTGACGCGGACAGGGCTTCATTCCCTCTTCTGGTGCGCAGGTGGCAGGACGGCGACTGGATGAGGCCGCTTGGCTGCCGGGGCCGCAAAAAAATGAGCGACCTTTTCACCGACCTCAAGTTCAACGCCCCCGAAAAGAAGTCCGCTCTTCTTCTTTTGGACTCAATTTACCCAAGCCTCTCTCCCTCCGGGCGTCCTCTACCCATCTCCATCACCCAAATTCCGTCTCCTCTTCCCGATAAATCCCATGTTCTCGCCCTCATCGGGAGGAGAATAGACGAAAGCGTCAAAATCACCCCAGCCACCACCCATATCCTCCGCCTGAGTCTTACCCCCGCCGGGGAATAGCCCCCCCTGTACATTCATCCCCTGCAACGGATGGGGAGCGCGTGCCGGAAACCTAAGTGATGTAAAGAAATTTTACAGGAATGTAAAGTTTCTTTACATTTTTTATGTAGTTTGTATATGCAATTCATTGATATATAATCATATATCTTTGTGGCACAGGAGGTGATACCTTCTTCCCCGGCTCGAACCGGGCCCGTTAAAATATATGATTATGACTCTTACATCAATACTTGTTTCACTCGCTCTTTTGAGCGCTGCCCAGGGCTCTGAGGCCGTTTTTGCGGTGGCTCCCGACACTCTCGGCGCTCAGTCTGCAGCAAAGGCGAACACTCTCGGCGCTCAGTCGCAGGACAGCCTTGCCGCCGCAGGGGCTTCTTCCCAGGCTCAGAGCCACCCGCTTTCGCTTCGGGAGTGTATGGAATATGCCGTGGAGCACTCTACGGACGTGCTTTCGCAGAAAACCAAGGTCGGGGACGCAAGGCTTGAGCGTCGCGACGCAATCCTCACCGCCTTCACCCCTTCGGTCGAAGCCAATGTTTACGGCTACTACCGCTGGGGCCGTTCCATTGACCCGGAGACCAACACCTACGTCACCACCACCTCTCTCAACAACGGCTGGTCAGTCTCTGCGGGCATCACGCTTTTCGACGGATTCACTTCAATCAACAATATAAAGGTAGCTAAGACTTCGCTCTCGATGGGCCTTAGCGAGCAGCAGCAGGCGGAGGACAAGGTCTGCCTCGCCACAATGGAGGCCTATTTCAACGTCCTCTACTACACCTCCCTCGTTTCCATCCTCAAGGAACAGGTCGAGAACGCCGAGTCCTCCGTGAGGCTTGCTTCGCGCCAGGAGGAACTCGGAGCGAAGGGACACGCCGATGTCGTGCAGATGGAAGCCGACCTCGCCGACCGGGAATATGAACTCGTGTCGGCCGAAAATTCCCTCTCCGACGCAATGATAACTCTCGAAGACGTTATGCTCTGGCCGCTGGATGAACCCCTTGTGGTGGACACCTCCCTGGAGGCCCTGGACGAGGCTCCGGTGGAGATAACCCCAGTCGAGGACATAATCAGCAACGCGAAGAACAGCCTTCCTTCAATCGCCATCGCCCGCGGCACCTTTGACAACGCCCGCACCAATCTCCGTACAGCCAAGTGGCAGTTCACCCCGACCCTCGGGCTCTACGGCGGCTGGTCCACAAGCTACTACACCTACCCGGGTCAGGCCGGATATGTACCGACCCCGTACTGGAACCAGTTCACCAACAACGGCGGAGAATACCTTGAGCTCAGCCTGAGTTTTCCCATCTACGACCGTCTCAGCCGCTTTTCAAAGCTTTCCAAAAAGAGCAACGAGTTCCGCCGGGCCGGCTACGAACTGGACAAGGCTCTGAGGGATGTGGAGTCTGAAGTCCGGAGGGCCGTGCAGGACAGAGACGGCGCCGAAGCCGCATTCCTTAAAGCGGAACGCCGCGCAGAGGTGCAGGATGAGGCCTACAGGCTGAACGCCCGCAAATTCGAGCAGGGTCTAATCTCTTCCATCGAGTTCAACTCCGCCTCATCTGCCTGCCTGAAGGCCAAAGCCGAAGAGCTCAACGCCCGCCTACAGTATCAATTGAAAAGAAGAATAGTCTCCTACTACAACGGAGTCCGATATATAAACCAATAGTGACCGGAATTGTGGAGTGGGGGAATGTATTTTTGCTGTGGCCACCCTCGGCCTCATAAGAGGGAGGGGCCCAAGCGAAGCTTGGGAGGGGTCTGAGCGAAGCGAAGACGCAAAAATGCATCCCCACGTAACAATGGAGGGAACGTGATAATTTGAAATATAAGTAATTATGGATAAAGTTATAGAGAAAAAGAAAGGATTTGCGGCGCTGTTTACGCGCAAAGCCATAAAATGGTGGATTGCCGGGGCGTTCGCGGTGGCGGTCATCATCTTGCTCCTCACGGGCAAAAGCTCAGCGCTTCGCGTTGACGGCACCTCGCTCCTAACCTCAGAAGCCCGCGCGGGCGAATTCAACGACTACATCCGCATAAGCGGCAATGTCCAGCCGATGACAACCGTCCAGCTCAGCCCCACCGAAGGCGGCAATGTCCAGAGAATCGTCTCCGAAGAGGGAAGCCGTGTGGCGGCGGGCGACGTTATAGTAATCCTCTCCAACGAAAGTCTTGATATGCAGATACTTAACTCCGAGGCCGAACTCGCCGAGAAAGAAAACATCCTCCGCAACACTATGATTTCGATGGAGCAGCAGAAACTCAGCGTCCGTCAGGACAAGCTCTCCCTCCAGGTGGATGTCCGCCGTGCAAAACGCGCCTACGAGCAGAACAAGGCCCTCTATGAGGAGAAACTCATAGCAAAGGAGGAATTTCTCAAGGCCGAAGAGGACTACAACCTCGCCAAGGACAAACTCGCCCTTGTCGTCGACCGCGAAATCCAGGACAGCCTCTACCGCAGCGTCCAGATTACCCAGATGAAGGAAAGCCTTGAAAATATGAGAATGAATATGGCGATGATCCGCCGCCGCAAGGACAACCTCACCGTGAAGGCCCCGATCAGCGGAGAACTCGGCCTGCTGGATGTGGAACTGGGGCAGTCCGTCGCCGCAGGCTCCAAAATCGGCCAGATCAACAACCTCGACTCCTACAAGATTGAGGCTCAGATAGATGAGCACTACATCGACAGAGTCACCCCGGGCCTTTCTGCAACCTTCGAGAGGCAGAACGAGAAATACTCCGCAGTCATCCGCAAAGTCTATCCTGAGGTCCGTGACGGCAAGTTCAAGGCCGATTTCCGTTTCGAGGGCACCCAGCCCGACAACATCCGCTCCGGCCAGACCTACTACCTCAATCTCCAGCTCGGACAGCCTTCAGAGGCGATTCTAATCCCCCGCGGCTCCTTCTACCAGACCACCGGAGGCAAATGGATTTATGTTCTGAGCGCAGACGGCACCCGCGCCGTGAAACGCATCATCCGAATCGGGCGGCAGAACCCGCAGTACTATGAGGTGCTGGAGGGGCTTGCTCCGGGCGAGAAAGTCGTGGTGTCAAGCTACGACAGCTTCGGAGACAAAGATGAACTCATAATCAAGTAGTGTAATATGAAGACTTACTTTAAGTTTCTGTCAAAGAACAAGTTATACACCTTCATCGAGGCATTCGGCCTTGCCGTGGCGCTCGGTTTCGTAATCCTCCTCGCATCCTACGCCAAAACGGAGTTCAGTGTGGGTACGAAGCAGCCGCTTTCCAAGCAGATCTATGCAATCGGAACGGCTGATATGGTAGGAATGACCCTCGGCGCGGGCGAAGAGTTTTTCCCTTCTATGCCGGAAATCGACTCCTGGACAAGAGCTGCGATTATCGGGGACGCTGACTTCACCGTGAATGGAGAGTATTATGCCGCTAAAGCCTGCGCTCTCGACACCAATTTCCTCCGGATTTTCGACTACCGCATCACAGGCTGCTCCCCGGACAAGATTCTCGCGAGCCCTGAGGAAGTAGTTCTTTCAGAATCTTTTGCAAAAAGAGTTTTCGGCGAAGAGAACCCTGTGGGCCGCACTCTTGAAGCCCCGGGCGGCAAATACACCGTCACAGGAGTTCTCCAGGACTTTGGAGAAAGCGACATCTTCAACCCCTACGACGCGTTCTTTTCGATGGATTATATGACCCGTCTGGTTTCGCGGATGGACCAGTTCGGAGCTGTGCTTACCTTCGTAACGCTCACCCCGGGCACCGACCCAGTGGCCCTCAAGGACAAACTTCTTGACAAATATTGCGAATACTGGGACTGGTTCGAAAGGGATGCGTCCGACGGAGGCTTCCTTTACGGCTCCTCCCTCACAAGGCTTGACGACCTTTATTTCTGCACCATTTCCTCCTACGCTCCGCTTCGTCACGGAGACAGGAAAACAGTGGAAATCCTGCTTCTTGTGGCTCTTGTTCTGCTTGTGAGCGCCATCTTCAACTACATCAACCTCACCGTCGCCCTCACCGGCAAACGGGCCAAGGAAATGGCGACCCGCAGGCTTCTCGGCGAGTCTTCCCGCAGCATAGCCCGGCGCTATTTCGCCGAATCGCTGACCTTTACGGCCATCTGTTTCGCAGTGGGTGCGGGCGTGGCCTTCCTTTTCAAGGGCTGGATGGAAAAGATTCTCAGCACCTCGATCGTAATCCCGCTTGACTGGGTGAGCGTTGCCGCGGCTCTTGCCCTCCTGCTTCTTATCGCCGCAGTCTCCGCCCTGCTTCCAGCCGTGATGGTGTCAAGGTTCCAGCCGGTGGATGTTGTGAAAGGCGATTTCCGCTTTAAAAGCAAAATGGTCTTCAGCCGCATATTCATTGTGTGCCAGAATGTTATAAGCACGGTGCTTGTCGCCGTCGCTCTCACGATGACTCTTCAGATGCACCATCTCGCGACTCTCCCGACCGGCTACAACACCTCCGACATCCTCGCTCTTGAGACCTGGTCTCTCGGGATGTACAATTTTGACGCTCAGCAGGCCCTGAGTGAAAAAATTGCCGCGCTTCCTCAGGTTGAAGCCGTCGGACGTGCGGCCCAGACCCCGTTCCGCTGCGGCAGCAACGGAGTCAACATCGATGGCGAGGTCACTTCCTGGATGAAAGTTTCCCAGCTTGACTCCACCTGCTTCCGCATCCTCGGCTTCAAGGTCGTGGAGCAGTACTCTGAACCATTGGACAACACCTACTGGCTCACCGAGGAGGCCCGCGACCGCTATGGCGTGAGTGAAAGCAACCCCGCAGTCGGGAAGTGTGACGATGGCTCGGTGGAGTACAATGTCTGCGGAATTATTGAGAATTTCCGCCCGAACGACGCTCTCACGGCCCCTATGGACGACAGCCACAACGCGGTCTGCAACCGAAATTCCCCCCGGAGTGTCTGCTGGTGCATTATGGCAAAGGTCACCGGAGACCGCAAGGAGGCGTTCGAGGCCGTAAAAAATGTCTGGACCGATGTGGCCAGGGAATATATCGGAGTCCCGAAGGAACCCGTGATGTACTATGTTGACGAGTCGCTCAACGAGTCGCTCACCGGAACGCGCAACACGATGAAGCTCCTTCTCACCTTTATGGTGCTTTCAATCCTGATTTCCGCCCTCGGACTTTTCGCTATGTCAGTTTACTACACCGGCGAACAGGCCCGTCAGATTGCCCTGCGCAAGATTTTCGGCTCTGGGGTCCGGGAGGCGGCCTGGAAGCTTTCCAAGAGCTTCGCGCTTATGGCGGCTGTGGCTGTAGTTCTCGCCGTTCCGTTCTGCGTCTGGGCGATGAGGCTCTATCTGCAGGGCTTCTACAACAGGATTGACTTCCCGGTGTGGGTGATTCCTGCCTCGGCAGTGCTCACCTTCCTGCTTTCATTCGTCTCAATTCTCTTTCAGACTCTGAAATCCGCCTCCGCAAACCCTGTGGAGACTCTGAAAAGTGATAATTAGTCCGGGGGGATTAACGGTTATATCAATGCAGATTTCCTGATTTCGGGCGATTGGGAGCGCGAATTTCAAGAAATCTGCATTTTTTTGTAATTTTTCTCTGGAAATTCAAGTTGTGGCACAGTAGTTGCAAAATTTTTTGCTCGGTTATTAGTTTTAGTGTTATTAATTATGTGGTTAGTATGAGGTGTCCTCGCGTGAGCGACGACAGCTCATTTTTTTTGCTCATAACTGAGCAAAAAAAATGAGCGCAGGCGCTGGCGCCTGCTCCTTCCACCCCAGTCAGCGGAGCTGACAGCCCCGGTGGGGCACGCCGATTCCGCTTTGCTACATCGGGCGACTCCAGTCCTACGTTTCCTTGTATACACCCCTCCCGTCCCCTCTGTAGGGGAAGCGGTGCTCCGTCTTTCCTATCAGCACTTTCCCCTCCCTTCAAAGACTTCGCACGGCGCTGTAGCGCCTTTGCTTCCTTAACCCCAGTCGCTTCGCGACAGCCCCTATTAGGGGCACGCCTTTTTTCCTGCGCACTGTATGCTTTATTTGCACAATATTTGCTTTGTTTCGCGCCCGGTTGAATTTGCATTTAAATTTTTATGGAACCTCGTCATTACGATTTTACTACCTTGCCCCAGTGGATTGACTTCACTGGGAAAACTCGGTTTTCTACTATAATCAGCAACATTCTGGATGTGGCCGGGCTTGATGCGCGCAAAAATGGCTTTGGAATCGATGTGCTTGCCCAGCGCAATATGGGCTGGGTGCTTTCCCGCCTATGCGTCGAGCTGGAGAGAAGGCCTGTTGAGCACGAGAGCTACACCGTGGAGACCTGGGTGAACGAATATGCTTCACTGCTTACCACCCGCTGCTTCCGTTTCCTCGACTCTGAGGGAAGGTGTTTTGGCCGCGCTGTCACGACCTGGTGCCTTCTGGACTACGAAAAGAGGCGTCCGGTGCCGATGAGCGAGATTATGGACATCGCTCAGAAATCTGTCACCCCCCTTGAAAACCCGTGCTCAACTCCGCGAAAGCTCCATCCGTTTGAGGCTCCGGCCGTCAGCACCCACAAGGTGAAATATATGGACATTGACTTCAACCGCCATATGAACACCCTGCGCTATGTGGACCTCATCGTGGATGAACTTCCGCTCGAAGTGTCTTCCGCCGATGTCCCGCTGAGGGTTGATATCCATTTCGTGAAGGAATCCGTCTATGGAGAGACGCTGAATGTCTATTGCGCGGCGCAGGAAACTGAAGGGGCCGACCCGGTCTACCGCACGGCCATCCGCAAGGAAGACGGCACACTTGTCATCCTCGCCGACTTCCGCTCACTTAAGTAGGTTCGCGATTTGAAGTGAGATTTGTTTGACGCTTTGACCGTCTGTCACAATGCTGTGGCGGGCGGTTTTTTCGTAGATGGCTTCGCGCCCCCTGAGGAGTTCCTTTAGGCGTGAGCCCAGAATCCTCCGGTTTATGCACTCAGGCCCCGGGGCGCTTTCAGAGGAGACGGAAGCGTTGGGGCTTGCCGCTCCGCCGAGCATCGGGCGGGAGGCGGCGTTTTCGCCTTCAAGATGGCTCAGAAGGGTCTCGGGGCTGGCTTTAAGGTAGATACAGAGGGTCTGCGCGGAGATGATTTCGGCACACTCCGGATTTGTCGGCGTGCCTCCGCCAAGCGCTAAGACAAGGTTGACAGGGCAGCTGCTTTGAGCGGGGGAGACTGTGCTTGCGCTGCCAGGGGCAGGGGAGCCGTGCCTGGCAGGAACGGCGGCTGAGCCGCTCTGCTTAGAAATGACCTCGCGCAGCGCCGAGAGCTCCAGGGCGCGGAACCCAGCCTCGCCCTCTTCGCGGAAAATCTCCGGAATGCTGTGTCCCTCCCTTTTCTCGATGTAGGAGTCAAGGTCAATGAACGGGCAGTCAAGTAGGGCGGAGAGTTCACGCCCGACGCTGCTCTTGCCCGAGCCCATCATTCCAACAAGGCTTAATACCATAGCGCTTATTAATCTCGGTAAATATAAAGAACCGCTTATTCTGAATATATTAGAACAGGGTAGGCTCGTTGTCGATGTTGAGGTCGAGCGGCTCATCCGGGTCGCTGGCCTCGGTCGGCACGACAACAGGACCGTTTGAAGGCTCTGCCTCCTGAGCCGGAGCAGTCTTCTCCTCGGCAGGTGCGCTCTCTGCGGCGCCTCCCTCGACTGCAGGGACTTCCTCGGCGAAGTCTTCTGCGCCATTTTCCGCCTCCTCTTCCGCCTCCAGCGCGGCATCCTCAGGCTTTACAAGCGGCTCAATGAAGCGGACTTTCTTCACGTCCATCGAGCTCACTTTCTTGCCTTTTGCCGCAATGCCCTTCTTTGCGATAAACTCCTCAGCGTCAACCTTTTCGCTCTCCCTGTGGGCGAACTTGCCGCCGAACGTGATCTCGAACTGCGGATGGCGGTCTTCGCTAAGTGCTACCAGGTAGGAACCCTTGACCTCGGCGATGAAAAGCACCGGGGAATTGTCGCTCACCTCAAAGGCGAACCTCTTCACATAGAAGGCCTTGGCCGCCTTGTCGTAGTAGAGGGCCGTGTAGGTCTTGCCCGGGACGAATTTCTCCAGAAGAAGCAGGTCTCCCTGATAGCGGCTGCTAAGGTCGTAGCCAGTCGTGTAGTAGGTTCCGTCCTTGAACACAGCGAGAATGTGGTCGCCGGCACTGAACTGTCCGAGCAGCTGGCCCCTTCCTTCGTCGTTAAGTTTCTGAATGTCAGCATCGAACCAGATCTCCTTGCCGCCGATGGTGGAGACTCCCTTTGACTTGAGGGCAATCTTCTGGACGGCGTTTTTCCTCGCTACCACATTTCCTCTCGATCCCCTGCCCTTGATGTCAAGGGTTGAGAAGTCATACTCGTCGATGAGCTTTTTGAGCTTGAGCTTAGCCTTCAGATAGACCTTCACTGTCTCGGCCTCTCCGTTCGGATTGACCGTAAGCCACTGGATGAGCGAGTCTGGTGTGCCCTGGGTGATGTCATATTCCTTGTCGCGGGTGATGGAAGTGAGCGCAAACCTCTTTGCGTAGCTCACAGGACCCTTTCCGTCGCGGTAGATTACATTGTAGATAGTCCTCTCGTCGCCCCTGTTGAAAAGGCCCACATAAAGGAAATCCTTCCCTACATAGACTTTTTCCCCGACCTTCATCACCTTGTAGAGGCCGTTCTTGTGGATGACGACGAACTCCGACATATCCGAGCAGTCGCAGACGAACTCGGTGTTGTCGTCCTTCTTGAGTCCGATGCCCACAAAGCCCTCGGCCCTGTTGGCGTAGAGTTTGGCGTTGTTGTTCACGACCTTTGTCGCCGCGATGCTCTCAAACCCGGTGATTTCGGTGAGCCTCGGCCACGCCTTGCCGTATTTTTTCTTGAGGGAGTTGAACCAGGAGATTGTGTACTCGGTGAGGTTGTCCAGGTGGTTCTGAACCTCGTCCATCTCGTCCTCGATTCCCTTGATTTTCTCCTCGATTGCCTTTGTGTCGAACTTGGAAATCTTGCGCACAGGCTTTTCGACGAGCTTGAGGATGTCCTCCATCACGATTTCCCTCTTGAGCATACTCTGGTATTCCTTCATCGAAGAGAACACCTCTTCCAACTGGCTTTCCCAGGTCTTCGCCTCGTCCTTTTCGAGAATCTTATAGACTTTCTCCTCGAAGAAAATGCGCTCCAGAGAGTTGTAGTGCCAGTCGGCCTCGAGTTCGGAGAGCCTGATGCTGAGTTCCTGACCCAGAAGGTCGCGGGTGTGGAGAGTGTCGTAGCGGAGAACGTCGTCCACTCCGAGGAACTGCGGCTTCTTGTCCACAATCACGCAGGTGTTCGGCGAAATCGACACTTCGCAGTCGGTGAAGGCGTACAGCGCGTCAATGGTCTTGTCCGGGGACACATCGTTCGGAAGGTGGATGAGGATGTTCGCCTTCTCGGTGGTGAGGTCCTCTATTTTGCGGATTTTGATTTTTCCCTTGTCCTTGGCCTTCAGGATGGAGTCAATCAGCAGGTGGGTGGTTTTCCCGTACGGAACCTCTGTGATGGCGATGGTATTCTTGTCGATTTTCTCGATTTTGGCCCTCACTTTCACCACTCCGCCCCTGCGGCCGTGATTGTATTTCGAGCAGTCTGCAAATCCGCCGGTAGGGAAGTCCGGAAGCAGTTCGAACGGTTTGTCCTCGAGGATGGCAACCGAAGCGTCAATGAGTTCGTTGAAATTGTGCGGAAGAATCTTTGATGCGAGTCCGGCCGCGATGCCTTCGGTGCCCTGTGCGAGCAGAAGCGGGAATTTGACCGGAAGCTCCACCGGCTCCTGGTTGCGTCCGTCGTATGAGGTCATCCACGGGGTTATTTTGGGGTTGAAGACGACTTCCTTCGCGAATTTGCTCAGGCGGGCCTCGATGTATCGCGGAGCGGCGTTGGCGTCGCCCGTTATGATGCTTCCCCAGTTTCCCTGACAGTCAATGAGATAGCCCTTCTGACCGAGCTGGACGAGCGCGCCCCCGATGGAAGCGTCTCCGTGCGGGTGGTACTGCATCGCCTGACCGATGATGTTGGCGACCTTGGTGTAGGCCCCGTCGTCAATCCTGCTCATAGCGTGGAGCACCCTTCGCTGGACAGGTTTCAGACCGTCAACGATATGAGGCACGGCGCGGTAGAGGATTGTGTAGGAGGCATAGTCCAGATACCATTCCTTGAACATTCCGGAGAGCTTGAAACGGGAACTGTCCTCGCCGAGAAGCTTGTCGAATTTCCCCGACGGTTCAGCCTCTTCTGCAAGCGGCTCCCCATCGGCTGATTCAACTCCCTCGGCTCCATCAAATTCCTCCGCTCCCTCCATCTCAAGGTTTTCCTGTCCTTCTACATCCTCAAAATCGTCTTTGCTCATATCTATCCTGTTGATTGTTAAGTGTTTATTCTAAAATATCCCGCTTTTTCTCGCGCTGACTCACCATTCATATCCGAAGCGCTTCAGCTCCTTCTTACTCTCCCTCCATCCGTCATCCACCTTCACGAACAGCTTGAGGAACACCTTCTTCTGGAAGAAATCCTCCATATCCACGCGCGCCTCAGTCCCCACTTTTTTCAGGGAGGAGCCGCCCTTGCCGATGATAATCCCTTTCTGGGACTCCCTCATCACATAGATTACAGCGCTGATTTCATATCTCTCCTCTCCCTCCTTGAACTCCTCCACTGCCACTTCGCAGCAATATGGAACTTCCTGGGAGTAGTTGAGGAAAATCTTCTCGCGGATAATCTCCGAAGCGAAAAAGCGGAGGTTCTTGTCGGTGAACACATCCTTGTCGTACCAGGGCGGCGCAATGGGAAGGTTCTCCACAATCGCGTCGTAGATGTTGTCGAGATTGAACTTTTCCTGCGCAGATGCCGGGAATATTATGGCCTTCGGGAGTTTTTCCTTCCACCAGGCCATAAGCTCCAGGACCTTCTCCTGAGTGGATATATCAATCTTATTGATTACCAACACGATAGGGCACTCGATTCTTTGGAGTTTCTCCACCCATTCCTCGTTTTTGTCGGCTTTCTCCACCGTGTCGGTGACATAGAGGATAATGTCCGCGTCCCCGATTGCCGTCTCCACGAAGTTCATCATACTCTCCTGAAGGCGGTAGTTCGGCTTGAGGATACCGGGGGTGTCGGAATAGACAATCTGGTAGTCGTCCCCGTTCACGATGCCCATAATCCTGTGGCGGGTGGTCTGTGCCTTTGCCGTCACAATCGAGAGCTTTTCGCCCACCAGGGCATTCATAAGAGTGGATTTGCCGACATTCGGATTACCGATGATGTTGACAAATCCAGCCCTGTGATGTGTGTTAGTTTTCTTTTCTTCCATATTTAAAAAGAGTCAAGTGACTCTTATTTTCCTTATTTACTAGATTGAGTTAAAATAGATGAAGTGCAAGGCTTGCGTTGAAGCCCAATACCGGAGCAACCTGAGGGTTGTGAGGATTTGGGCAAGACGCGTAACGCAGCAATTCGCTATTTTTACTCAATCTAGATGTAGGCGCCCATTTTCAGGATGTTCACCTCGCCTTCGGTCAAATATCTCCATTCGCCCCTCTTGAGCCCCTTCTTGGTGAGCCCGGCGAAATAAACCCTGTCAAGAGCCTTCACATCGTAGCCCAGAGACTCGAAAATCCTGCGGACGATGCGGTTCTTTCCGGAGTGGATCTCAATGCCGACCTTGCGCTTGTCATCGTCCTCGATGTAGTCGAGAGCGTCTGCGCAAACATCTCCGTCAGAGAGAGTTACGCCAGCGAGAATTTTGTCGTAGTCCTCCTGGGTGAGGTCCTTGTCAAGCGAAACCTGGTAAATCTTCTTCTTGTCGTAGGCAGGGTGGGTGAGCCTTTCTGCAATCTCACCGTCGTTGGTGAACATAAGCACTCCGGTCGTGTTCTTGTCCAGACGGCCTACAGGGAACACTCTTGCGGTGCATTTTTTCAGAAGCTCCATAACGGTCTTCTCCGCGTGCGGGTCTGAGGTGGTGGTGACAAATCCCTTAGGCTTGTTCATCACGATGTAAACTTTTGCTTCGCCGTGAAGCCTCTCGCCGTTGAAACGGACATCGTCGGTGGTGATGTTGATTTTGCTTCCGAGCTCGGTGACCACGTTGCCGTTCACTGTCACGCAGCCTGCGAGGATGAAGTTGTCGGCCTCTCTTCTTGAGCAGATGCCGGAATTTGCGATGAACTTGTTCAGACGAACCTCCTCCTTCATCGGGAAGGTTACGTTGTCGTTGTCTGAGAGCCTCTCGTTCTCGAACTCCCTTCTGCGGTCAATCATTCTGCTGATTCCGCTCTCGTCCTCAGCCTTGAAGATTGGCTTCTTAGGGAACTTGTTGCCGCCTTTTGCTCCAGGACCTTTTTTGCCGCCCTTAGGAGCGCCTTTCTTGAAGCCCGGTTTGCGGTCAGCGAAGTTGTTCCTGCGCTCTCCGTATGAATTTCCCTCGCCGCTGAAGTTCCTGCCTTCACCGCTGAAGGAAGTGCGCGGGCGCCTCTGCTGAGCGTCGCCTTCGCCGCTCTGGTAGCTTCTCCTTGGTGCGTCGTCGCCCTCGTTGCTATTGTAATACGGCTTTCTGTCGCCGTAATTCTTTCTTTCTCCGTACTGTTTCCTCTCTGAGAATGACCTCTCTGACCTGTCGCCGTAGCTGCGTTTCTCTCCGTAGGAGGAGCTGCCGCCCTGCCTGTCGCCGTAAGGTTTCCTGCCTCCGAATGAAGGCTTGCGGTCAGAGTAGCTGCGCCTTTCTCCGCCCTCGGAATGTCCGCCGTAAGGTTTCCTCTCTGAAGAGTAATTTGAAAAATCCACTTTCTCCGCACCGCCGTGTGTGGATGAGTAGGCCGGTTTACTTTCACCGTATGGACGGTGATTTCTGTTGGTTGTGAAATGGCGCCTTTCGCCATTGCCTGAATTTGACCTCTCTCTGTAAGGTCTTGACTCGTTGCTGCCGTACTCCCTACGGCTTTCACTGCTGTGGTCGCTGCCACCGTTGTTGTTGTAATCCATTGTTTTGTCCTTTTCGCTGGTTCACACCAGCATATAAAAATATAAATTGTATTTACACTACTATGTTCAGTTAACTTTTACAAGCATCTAAGCACTTGCGAAACTTTAGTCAGTCATTTAATTTTTGTCCCCTGAGAGACTTGAGTTAGTCAAGTCTGAATACGTATGTTATTGTACCATATTGCGTTGTCTTCGTCAGGTCCGTGGTAGGGGAGAACTTCGCCTCCATCGCGACCTTTCTTGCGGCGTTCCAGAGAGTCTTGTCCGTAATCGTAGTTCCGACTTCGCCCGGAATGGCTTCCACGACTGCTCCGTTCTGATTGACCTTGATTTTCACAACCACGGTTCCGCCTCTTTGGAGAGTGTAGGCAGGCTTCTTCAAAGACCCTACCACACTTCTTCCCGCAAGCCTTGCATTAGGTTCTCCGGTGGCGCGGCCCTTCTCGATGTTGCCGCTTGCGTGCCCTGCGGCGAGTTCATCGCTCGGGGTGCGGGCTGTTTGCGGCGCGAGGGTGTCTTTTGCCTCCGGATTATCTGCGGCATGGAAAAGCGCCCTTTTGTTTATCTCTTTTTCGCGCACAGGTTCGTTCACCTCGACATCTCCGTCAGGGCCCACGGTCGCTTCCTCGGCGTAATTCTGTTTTGTCCCCTCCAGCTGCGCCTTCGACATCTTCACGAGTTCGTCCGGGCGGGTTCTGTCCGGCTGAGGAGAGCGGAGGCGGGTGTTGCTCCACCTTTTCTGCCTCTGCTGAACCACTGTAGGCTCGAAATCGTCGAAGTCGATCAGGATTTCCTCCCTCTCAGGCGGCGGAGGGTCGAGGTAGGTCATCCCGGTGAGTACAAGAGTGAGCGCAAAAACGGCGTGCAGAGCCACCGTGAATCCCACTCCGGAAACACGGGCGCGCTTAGCCTGTTTTTCTCTCTCTATCTTATACTCTTCCATCTCCACCTTATAAATTAAATTCAACTTTCGCAAGTATCTAACTTATTTATATATAACCCCTTCCCCTCTAATCACCCTCTTAAATCCCACGCACATTTTCCAACGCACAAACCTCCCCTCATTTTTATCTGAACCCCCTGCACCCCCTGTCAGGGGGATTTTTTACGGCCCTCAGGGCCGGCGGGCAGAAGCCCTTGTCAAGTTTCGCACTTGCGAAACTTGAGTAAATTAAACCTATTTCCCTTCCCTTCGCTTCCTTCGCACGGCGCTTTAGCGCCTGTGTCTCTTTCTCCTTCTCTTTCTATTCGGGCTGGGTGGCCATTATGACTTTATAATGATTCCTTTTGGCGATATTCATCACCGCTACGACCTCCTTGATCGGCACCGTCTCGTCGGCGAAGATGGAGAAAGTCGGGTCCTCCTCGCTCTGGAGAAGTTCAATCAGCCCGTCTTCCACCTCGTTGAACGGAATCGGGTGCTTGTCGCCGTTGAGGTGGTAGGTGTAGGCCCCGTTGCCGTGGTCAGCAATCGACACGCTCACCGTAGCCTTCGCTGAAACCTGACCTGTGCTCTTTGGAAGCATAAGTTTCAGGGCATTCGGGTTTATGAGCGTCGAAGTGACCAGGAAAAATATAAGAAGCAGGAACACGATGTCCGTCATTGAAGACATCGAAAATCCTGAATCTATCTTTGTTGTCCTTTTAATTGCCATATCGTTCTCCTCTGTCGGCCTTCCAGAAAGTCCCTTGTGGAGCCTCCGGCGGCCATTTGAGCTGTAAAATTATTCTTTTGAGCCTTCGGCCGGTTCGTTGAGAAGGTCCATAAAGTCGATGGTCACGCTCTCCATCTTGAACACGAGGTCTGAAATCTGGGAAGTGAGCCAGTTGTAGGCGAAGAATGCGAGGATGCCGACGATAAGACCGCCCACGGTGGTCACCATTGCTTCGTAGATACCTCCGGAGAGGAGCGCGATGTCGATGTTGCTGCCTGCGGTGGACATATTGAAGAATGCGCGGATCATACCGGTCACAGTGCCGAGGAATCCGATCATAGGAGCGCCTCCGGCGATGGTGGCGAGCATAGGAAGGCCTTTTTCAAGCCTTGCGACCTCCACGTTTCCGGTGTTCTCCACTGCGGTCTGGATGTCCTGGAGCGGACGGCCGATTCTCTCGATACCCTTTTCCACAAGCCTTGCGGCAGGGGTGTCATATTTCTGGCACAGGGAAAGGGCGGATTTGATTTTTCCGTCGTGGATGTAGTCCCTGATTTCGTTCATAAAGTTTTTCTCGACCTTCCCGGCCTTGTGAATCATCCACCATTTGCTGGCGAAGATGTAAACTGCGATGATTGAAAGCAGCAGAAGCACAATCATAAGCCATCCGCCGGCTTTCGCAAGTTCGAAATAAGACATTTTGACCTGCTGCTGAACCGGCTCGGCAATAGCCTCCGAAACCACGGCAGCGCTGTCCGCAATGCTCTGAAGTAAGCTGAATAACATATCGATAAATTTTTAATTTTCCACAAAAACCAAATAACCTGCAAATATAAGTATTTTTATGGAATTTCCCAGTTTAGATTCGAGCCCAACGCACATATAAAAAGGAAAACACCATCTCTCTTTTATGGCGCGCGGGTAAAAAGTCGTCATCAGACGACGCGTGGAATCTGCGAAGGGGAGGGCAAGTGTAATAGGGCAGATGGAGCGCCACTCCCCCTACAGAGGGGGTTGGGGGGTGTATGAAAGAAGGGGCTGGGGGGTGTATGAAAGAAAGGGAATGTGCTCGCACATTCCATCTCTCTTTTATGGCTTTGCCATAAAAGAGAGATGGCTCCTGATTCACACCGGGAGCCATCCAATTCTAACCTAAAACTTAACCTATGAAAAAACTATTCGGATAATAGACCTTGCAATGACTATGCCAAAACGAAAAAATCCGATACTTTTTTGATAAAAATCTGCACTTTTCTGCGCTTTTTCTTGAAAATCTCCGAAAATGCTGCTACTCCTCGGCGGGGCATCCGGGGAAATTCTTTAAAATTTCCGGCACCTCGGAGATGCTCTTCGCTTCAAAGACCCTTGGGGATTTAGGCATCGGCGCCATCTCGTGAACCCAGACGCTCTTGTAGGGAATGTAGATGGCCCGGCCTCCGATTTCAATCACGGGCGCTATGTCCGACTTTACCGAGTTGCCTATCATAATAAGGTCTTCGGGCGCGATGTCAAATTTCGCGCAGAGCTCCAGATAATTCTTCGTGTCCTTGTTCTCGAGAACCTCGATGTGGTGGAAAAACCTCGACAGACCGCTCTGACGGTACTTCAGAAGCTGCTCCGTGAGGTCGCCCTTAGTCGCCACGGCGAGCTCATATCCCATCTCCTTCACCTGTCCCAGCGCATTTTCCACCCCGTCGATGAGGTTGAAACGGTGGTAGGCGAGGTTGGTGATGATTTTTTTGATGCCCTGATATATCTCCGCGCTGAGATTTCCTCCGCACACGTCGAGAGCCGTGTCCAGCATCCCCAGCATATAGGTCTTTGAACCGTAGCCGAAAATGGGGATGTTTCCCTCCTGCCGGGCCCAGAGAATCTGCTGTATCGTGGGGAGGTCCGCATTCTTGTGAAGCAGAGCTGCGAAATCTTTTTCGGCCCCGCGGAAGTATTCCTCATTTTCCCAGAGGGTGTCGTCCGCATCGAAAAAGACTATGTTTTTCTTCATTTCCCGCCCTCCCTATTTCTTGATTTCTTCCTTTGGAGTGGCGATTTCTGATGAAGGATCCCCGGTTTTGAGACTGTCTAAAGGCGCGGCGGCAAGAGTGCTGTCTCCTCCTGCGGCGAGGCTGTCGGCAGGCGCGGCTGCCTCACTGACAACCGGCCGGATGGTTATAATCCTTATATCCTTCACCGGGCGGTCACGGCGGTCTGTCGGCGCTGCGGCGATTTTGTCGATAACATCCAGTCCGTCAATCGTTTCGCCGAACACGGTGTACTGCCCGTCGAGGTGGATGCAGTTCATTTCGTCCTGGACGATATAGAACTGCGAACCGCTGGAAGATTTGCGCGGATTGGCGATGTCCCCCCGCCTGGCAGCCGCAAGAGCCCCTTTCTTGTGATAATACTCGTTCACGAACTCCGCAGGAATCGTGTAGTCCGGACCGCCCTGCCCGTAGAGGTCGGCCTTGCTTTCATCGCGGGTGTAAGGGTCGCCGGTCTGAATCATAAATCCGTTTATGACCCTGTGGAAAAGCAGGCTGTCATAGTAGTGGTCTGCAACCAGTTTGCAGAAATTCTCCCTGTGCTTCGGGGTTTTCTCGTAGAGCTTGACGCGGATCGTGCCTTCAGTGGTGACGATGTCAAACTCGGGTTCGCTGTTCCTGTTCATAATTATACTGTCTTTATTTTCTTCCGCTCCCTTTTTCTCGCCACGGCGCGAACCGCAGCCTGCAGCGCATATAATAATAAGGATAACCGCTGCCGCAAAAATAAGATTTCTGTTTTTCATAATCTTGACCACTTTGAAGTAAGATGTAAAAAATTGTATCAGATCAACCCTGTTTTACATATTGCTTGAATGGGCAAAGGTAATAAAAAATGCTTAATTTTGCGGACGGTTTCCCCGTGGCGATGCCCGCTTTCGGGGATATTGCTGAAAAACAAAAATATACGCCCACAGATGGCAAAGAATCCGTTGAAACAGCTGGCAGGGGAGACTGCCATTTACGGGATGAGCACCATACTCGCCCGGATAATAAATTTCCTTTTCGTTCCGTTCTACACGCGCCTGCTCACCACAGCAAGCTATGGAGTGGTCACGGAGTTTATGGCGTATATCGCTGTGCTTCAGGTGGTTCTGGCGCTCGGACTGGAGACCGGCTGTTTCCGTTTCGCGAATAAGGAGGGGGCTCAGCCAAACCGGGTCTATTCCAGCGCGCTTACAGCCGTCAGCGCCCTGAGCTTTGCTTTCCTTGCGCTGATGATAGTCTTCGCCCGCCCGCTTGCCTCGCTTCTTGGCTACGACGGCTACGGAAGCTGCATTGCCTATATGGGCGGAATACTCGCTCTGGACAGCGTCACGGCCATTCTTTTTGCAAAACTTAGGCAGGAGCACAGGGCACTCAAGTTCGCGATTTTCAAGACGATAAAGATTCTCGTCGAGACCGGGGCGAACATCGTGCTTTTCTTCCCGTTCGCGAATTTCTGTTCCCGCAAGGCCGCCGCGCTCGGCCTCGCTCCCGAGGCGCTCACCCCGGACGATGTGTGGCTGCTTCATTTTGTGAGCCCCACGCCGGACTTCAGCTATGTGATTTTCGCGATTTTCCTCAGCTGCTGCGTCTGCGCCCTGCTTTTCATCCCGTCGCTTCTGAAGCTGAACTACGAGTTTGACGGCCGTCTTCTTCGCGAGATGCTCCGCTACTCCCTCCCGCTTATGGTGGCGGCGCTTCCCGGGGTTGTCAACGATTTTCTCGACCGCATCCTCTTCCGTTTCCTCGACACCAACCCGGAGGCCTGGCAGAGCAGCCTCGGCATATTTCAGGCGGCTGTGAAGCTCTCCGTGATTATGAACCTCTTCATCCAGATGTTCCGTTTCGCGGCCGAGCCGTTCTTCTTCCAGCGGGCCAAGGACCGAGGCAGCAAGACGCTGTATGCCAGAGTGATGGAACTTTTCACGGCCTTCTGCGGAGTGGTTTTCCTGGGCGTGATTTTCTACATCGATGTCATCTCGCTGCTTCTTGGAAGGGACTTCAGAAGCGGAGTCGGGGTGGTGCCGATAATGCTGTTTTCCTATATGCTGCTGGGGATGCTGTTCAACGTCTCGATGTGGTACAAGCTTTCCGGCAAGACAAATATGGCGATATGGATCACTTCGGCGGGACTCGTTGTGACGGTGGTTGTGAACTGCTGTCTTATGCCGCACCTTTCCTATTGGGCGGCCGCTCTTGGGCATCTTGCAAGTTATTCAGTTATGTTCATCTTGAGCGCGGTCCTCGGACAGAAATATTATCCGATTCCATACCGCTGGGGAAAAATAGTGAGCGTTCTCGCCCTGATGCTGCTTTTCTACGGCGTGGCCGTCCTCGGAGACCATTTCCTCTTCGCCTCAGCAGGCTGGGATGCGGACCGGGCGCTTCTCGGCTGGAAACTTCTCGCCCACACCGCCCTTCTCTGCGGCTACCTGGGTTCAGTATATTTCCTATTAAGAAAGGGTATTCCAGAAACGACGGAGTAAGGAATTGATACAAGGCTATTGTAGCGCTCAGGGCGCTACAGCGCCGTGCGGAGTCTTTGAAGGGCTGGGATGTGCTGATAGGGAAGATGGAGCACCACTTCCCCTACAGAGGGGACGGGAGGGGTGTATATAAAGAGACCGCTTTTTATTCAGCCCCGATCAAGTTCTCGCTTGAGGTCTTTCTCCTTGATGGACTGCCGCTTATCATACTCCTTCTTGCCTCGCGCAAGAGCGATGAGCAGCTTGGCGTAGCCGTTCTCGGCGATGTAGAGTTTCACTGCAACGATTGTGAGACCCTTCTCCTTCACGGCTCTCTGCAACTTACCAAGTTCCTTCTTAGTCAGAAGCAGCTTGCGGTCTCGCCTCGGGTCGTGCTTTCCCCAGCTTCCCCACCAGTAGTCCGCCACGTGCATATTCTTGACATAGAGCTCTCCGCCGTTGAAGTAGCAGAAAGAATCCACCAGCGAAGCCTTCCCCGCCCGGATGGACTTGATTTCCGTCCCGGTGAGCACAATGCCTGCCTGGTAGGTCTCGATGAACTCGAAGTCAAACGAAGCCCGCCGGTTCTTAATCTCTATGTTGCTCTTTTTCTTAGGCATAAAAACTATTTGCGCCCCTTCTTCGGTAAAAAATCCGTTCCGAAGCGGGGTTGCAAAATTAGAAAATTTAGTCCGATAAAACAAAAAGAGTTCTTTTTTAGCATATATTTCCTATCTTTGCGCTTGGATAAGAAATAGAATAATGTTCATTATTCGTCAAAAATGACTTTAAGAGATATTATAATATGATTTATTCTCTATATTCGGAACCCATAGACTCGGTTATGGCAACTCTTGCCGACTCTTTCCGCCGGCGCAGGCTCGAGAAGGGGCTTTCGCGCAAGGCCGTCTCGGAGCAGTCCGGGGTTCCGACCCCGACAATCGCCCGCTTCGAGACTTCGCACAAGATTTCCCTCGAGAGCTATGCCGCCATTTGCAAGGCTCTGGGCTATCTCCAAAACCTGAAGGATGTAACATCCGAGCCGAAATATTCTACGATTTCCGAACTGGAGCAAATCAACTCCAACCGCCACCGTCAGAGAGGCTCTTCAAAGAGAAATCGTCAGATATGAAAAAGAATTTTGTGCCCATTCCGCCTGAGGCTCCGCTTCCTGAGGGAGAGGAAATAGATGTTGCCTATATATATAATAGGTATATGGCGGGGGATATTGACATTATTTGCGTGCTGGGGCCTACCGCATCCGGGAAGACCCGCTATGCCGTGGGTCTGGCGCGGGAGGTGAACCGCCTTGCCGGGAAGAGCGTGGCGGAGATCATTTCGGCGGACTCGCGGCAGGTTTACCGGGGGATGGACATCGGAACGGGGAAGGATCTTTCTGAGTATGAGGAGATTCCCTGGCATCTTATGGACATTGTGCCTGCGGGGGCGAAATATAATATATATGAATACCAGCGGGATTTTGAGGCGGCCTACCGGGATATACGCGAAAGGGGAGGGGTGCCGATTCTTTGCGGGGGGAGCGGGCTCTATATCGAGGCGGCTACCTGCGGATATTCTCTGCCGGACGTGCCTGAAAACCCTGAGTTCCGCGCCTGGGCGGAGGGGCAGACAACCGAGGCGCTCATCGAAAGGCTCGCATCGCTGAAGTCCCTTCACAACAGCACCGACTACGACACCCGCAAGCGCCTTATCCGCGCTCTGGAAATCGCTGAGTATGAGGCCGTTCACCCCGTGAACCGCACAGCATATCTTCCAAAGTCGGTCTATTACATCGGCACTCTTGTCTCCCGCGAGGAGAGAAACCGCCGGATTGACGCGAGGCTCGACGCGAGGCTTCGCGAGGGGATGGTGGAGGAGGTGCGTGGGCTGTTGGAGGGCGAACCCTATGGAGCCGGGAAAGCTGAGGACTGCCCCCGGGGGGGCTCCGGAGAGTCCTGCGCGAAGACTCAGACTCCGCGCGCGCCCATTCCTGCCGAGGATCTGATTTATTACGGGCTGGAGTATAAATTCGTCACCTTATATATAAAGGGAGACCTTACTTTCGAGGAAATGAGGTTTCGTCTTGCAACGGCCATCCATCAGTTCGCGAAGCGCCAGATGACCTGGTTTCGCGGGATGGAGAGGCGGGGAGTCAAAATCCATTGGACAAAAATGATGAAATAGGAGCGGTCTGCTGCGTTGTACTCAGGTTTTCAGTCCTCACAACCGAAAGGTTGCTCCGGGTGAAAACCTTCGCGAGCCTTGCATCCCATCACCTATTTCGTCATTTTCTTTGTTTGGCTTGATTGAAAATTCTCAGTTTATAACTTGAATGCATCTTTGACGGCGGGAACGCTGTCGAGAAGTTCCCAGCCGAAGAACTGGACTTCCTTGCGGACCTTCTTGCCGCCGCGGATGAGTTCCACCTCGGCGCGGTATGGCTTTCTTCCCACGTGGCCGTAGGCTGCGGTCGGCTCATAGATAGGGTTTTTGAGGCCGAACTTCTCGATGATTTTCGCAGGCCTGAGGTCGAAAAGCTCTCCGATTTTCTCTGCGATGAATGCGTCTCCGAACTTCTCACCCTTGTGCTCCGCGCCCTGCACTCCTGCTCTGTCAACGGCAGCCGTGCCGTAGGTGTTCACGAAAATGCTCACCGGGCGGGCGACTCCGATTGCGTAGGAAATCTGCACCAGAAGCTCGTCGGCAACGCCTGTCGCAACGAGATTCTTCGCGATGTAGCGCGCGGCGTATGCGGCCGAGCGGTCAACCTTGGAAGGATCCTTTCCGGAGAACGCTCCGCCGCCGTGGGCGCCCCTTCCTCCGTATGTGTCCACGATAATCTTGCGGCCCGTAAGCCCCGTGTCGCCGTGAGGTCCTCCGATTACGAATTTTCCTGTCGGATTGACGTGAAGAATGAACCCGTCGGGGTTCGTTGAAGGGTCATAGACTCCCTTGAAAAGCGCTGCGGTTTCTTCGGGAAGCTGCCCGAGGAGCTCCGGAAGCAGGATTTCCTCCACATCCTTGCGGATTTTGCTCTGCATAAAAAAGTCGTCCGGAAGGAACTCGTCGTGCTGGGTGGAAATCACGATGGTGTGCACCCTGACAGGCTTTCCTGTCTGCCCGTCATACTCGATGGTGAACTGCGATTTTGCGTCCGGACGAAGATACGGCATCCTGGAAGGCTTTTCGCGGCGGATTGCGGCGAGGGTCTTCAGAGCGAGGTGGGAAAGATATAGCGGGAGCGGCATATAGTCCTCGGTCTCCCGGCAGGCATATCCGAACATCATTCCCTGGTCTCCGGCGCCCTGGGCGTCAGCGGCGTCCTCCTCGTTTCTCCCCAGGCCCACGACCCCGCGGTTGATGTCGGCGGACTGCTCGTGAAGGGTGCTCATCACACCGCAGGAGTTGCCGTCGAAGCGGTATTCGGCCTTGTCGTAGCCGATTCGGTTCACGGTTTCGCGCACCACCTTCTGGATGTCCACGTATGCGTCGTCGGAGCGGACCTCGCCGCCCACAATCACAAGACCCGTGGAGCAGAATGTTTCGCAGGCCACTTTAGCCTCCGGGTCCTGGCGGAGGAATTCGTCGAGTATCGCGTCTGAAATCTGGTCGGAGACTTTGTCGGGGTGTCCCTCTGACACCGACTCGGATGTGAAAAGATAGTTGTTCATATAGCGTATAAAAATAAAAAACTCCACATATAAAATATGTGAAGCCGCTATAAAAACACACTGTCAGGCCCCGTGAGACCTTCATCACGATTTTAGCATTTTTTCGAGTGGTTGCAAGCAGACAAATCTCTCCACATATTTTTTTCGTAATCTTTCAGTGAGGCTCAATACCCTTCTTAAAGCTTACTTCTTTTGAGCGATTAGGATAAAATTTTTGTTCTTCCTAAACGGGACGGCAAAGTTACTAATAAATTTAGGATTGCAAAGAAAAAATCGTATAAAACTGCAAATTTTACTAAAAACTCAACAAAATTTTTAATTGCCGTAATCTTGAAATATCTTTGCGCGCTGGGAGCTGTCCGTTCAAAAGGTCAGCCCCCGAACCAACAAAACTTATTTAATAATTAAAACCCTTATGAGACAAACAATCAAATGTTTCCTTACTGCAGTCGCAGTGGTTCTTTTGGGTGTGACCGCCTACGCGCAGGTCACGACATCAAGTCTTAACGGCCGAATCCTCGATGAAAACGGGCAAGCTGTCATCGGAGCGGCGGTCATCGCAACACACACCGAGTCAGGCACTCAGTATGCTGCAATCACAAACAATCAGGGCCGTTATGTAATCAACGGTATGCGTGCCGGCGGTCCTTACCAGGTGGAGATCTCCTGCCTTGGCTATCAGACAGTGACCTACACCGACATCACCCTTCAGCTTGCAGAGGCATTCAGCCTCAACGCTGACCTCGCCGAAACCAAACTTCAGATTGGTGAGGCCATCGTAATCGCGGCTCCCGCATCAAAATTCTCCGCTGAGAAGACCGGCGCCGCAACAAACATCTCCGGCAAACAGATCGAGTCGCTCCCGACCGTAAGCCGCAGCATCACCGATGTAACCCGTCTTTCACCGTACGGCGGAAACGGAATGAGCTTCGCAGGCGCTGACGGAAGAACCGCAAACTTCACGGTTGACGGTGCGAACTTCAACAATAACTTCGGACTTTCATCCAACCTCCCTGGCGGCGGTTCACCTATCTCAATCGACGCAATCGATGAGCTTCAGGTTGTAATCTCCCCTTACGACGTACGTCAGACCAACTTCATCGGCGGCGGCGTGAACGCAATCACCAAGTCCGGTACCAACACCTTCAAGGGAACCGCATACATCTATCACACCAACGAGAATATGCGCGGTAACCAGGTGAACGGCGTCGAAATCGCAGGCGCACGCGACCGTGACCGCAGCACTACATACGGTTTCACCCTCGGCGGTCCTATCGTTAAGAACAAACTCTTCTTCTTCGTCAACGCAGAGTACTCCCAGGTTCCTACAGTCGCTGTGAACTGGAGGGCTTCCCAGGACGGAAAGGGCGACAGCAGCAAATACCTTTCATATACTACCGTTTCGGATATGGAAAGGGTTTCCAACTTCGTCAAGGAAAAATACGGCTACGACCCGGGTTCATACACCAGCTTCCCTGCCGACGAGAGCAACCTCAAGGTTCTCGCCCGTCTGGACTGGAACATCAACGAGAAGAATCACCTCGCTGTCCGTTACAACTACACGAACAACACTTCCTGGAACGCTCCTAACTCCTCTTCAATGGACGGCGGTACACGTTCCGCATACGGTCGTACCTCTCTCTATTCAATGTCTTTCGCGAACTCAATGTATTCAATCAAGAATCTTGTGCACACCGCATCAGTAGACTTGAACAGCAAAATTACCGACAACCTCTCCAACCAGTTCCTCGCAACATTCTCCAAGCTTGACGATGTCCGCGGCACCAACTCAAGCGAGTTCCCGTTCATCGACATCCAGGACGGCACCGGCACAAACACCCAGTATATGTCCCTCGGTTATGAGCTCTTCACCTGGAACAACGCCGTTCACAACACCATCGCCAACGTAAAGGATGACCTCGTTTACTATGCAGGCAACCACAAGGTTACCGGAGGTCTGAGCTACGAATATCAGATGGCCGACAACTCATATATGAGAAACGGAACAGGTTACTACCGCTACGCAAGCGTTGACGACTTCATCAACGGCGCGGCTCCTGAAATTGTCTGCCTCACCTACGGTTACGACGGCGAGAAGAACCCTACCGCACGCGTACAGTTCCACAAAGTCGGTGTTTACGCTCAGGACGAGTGGACTCCGATTGAGAACTTCAAGCTCACCTACGGTCTTCGTCTCGACGGCCTCTTCTTTGACAACGGCGACCTCAAGACCAACAACGCCATCTATGAGCTCTCTTACTATCCTAAGTCACACAACTACGAGGAAACCCACATCGACACCGGCAAATGGCCGACTGCGAATGTAACCGTTTCACCTCGCATAGGTTTCAACTGGGACATCCTCAAGGACAAGAGCCTCACTCTCCGTGGAGGTACAGGTCTTTTCTCTGGCCGTCTTCCGCTCGTGTTCTTCACCAATATGCCTACCAACTCCGGTATGGTTCAGTATCAGGCACAGCTCAACGCCAGCACCAAGACTTCCAAGATCAAGGGATATAAAGGTGCGGCAATAGACGGCAAGATTGATATGAGTCAGTTCGCCGGCGGACTTGTAACGGATGGAAACGGCAAGGCAACGACTCAGGCCCTTCTTGACAAACTCATCTCAATGGGTTATCCTGCAACCATCACATCAGAGGACGGAACAGTTCCTTCATCCATCTCTGCCGTTGATTCCAAGTTCAAGATGCCTCAGGTTTGGAAGACTTCCCTCGCTCTCGACTACAACTTCCCTACATCATTCCCGTTCTCAATCTCCGCTGAGGGTATCTTCAACAAGACCGTGAACGGAGTGACAATCTCAGACTGGTCAATGCAGCCTGTTAACGGATACGCAAGGTGGAACGGCGCCGACAGCCGCCCTATCTATCCGAGCGACTTCCGCACCAACACCAAGGCATTCGTCCTCGAGAACACCAACAAGGGTTACGGCTACTCCGCAAGCGTAAGCTTGAATATGCGTCCTATCAGCGCAATCAGCCTTATGGCGGCTTACACCCACACCGCTTCCAAGGAACTCACCGGTATGCCGGGTTCTGCAGCTGAGTCTGCATTCACCTACGTTCCTACCTCAGAGGGCCCGAACAACATCAAGCTTCACAACTCACAGTATGTCACTCCTGACCGTGTAGTTGCTTCCGCAACCGCTCACGACAAGTGCGGCAACCACTTCAGCCTCATCTACGAAGCCTGGAGAGGAGGTTACAACTACTCATATATGCTTTCCAACGATATGAACGGTGACGGCTACGCATACGACGCAATCTACATCCCTACTGACGAGCAGGTTGCAAACAACGAGTTCCGTTTCGCTTCCGAGAGCGACCGCGACCGCTTTATGGACTTCGTCCACAATGACAGCTACCTCAAGAAGCACCAGGGTCAGTATGCAGAGGGCTACAGCGTTTACTCTCCGTGGGTACACCGCGTTGACTTCAGCTACAAGCACGACTTCACAGTGAAGATCGGCAAGACCACCAACACTCTCCAGCTCTGCTGCGACATCAAGAACGTTCTCAACCTCTTCTGCTCAAGGTGGGGTGTGAGCAAGTATATGAACCCGGATCTCAACTCCGGCCGTATCCTTACCTACGAGAAGACCGACGCTGAAGGATATCCTGTGTTCTCAACGCCGGAAGCCGTCAAGAGCGGAGTTCAGACATTCGTCCCTTACACCGCTATCGGCCAGTGCTGGTATGCTTCTGTCGGAATCAAGTATCTGTTCAACTAATTTATCGGGACCAATATTATGAAAATCAGAAATATAATTACTCTTGCCCTCGCAGGCTCACTCATAGCGGCAGCCTGCACCAAGGAAATGGCAACCGATTCTTTCGACAATTTCAAACTCGACAAGACTTATCTTTCCGTTTCCACAGAAGGCGGCAAAACATCGGTTAAAATCAACGCTACCGAGGCTTGGAAACTCAACTGCCCGGACTCCCTCTACTGGAAGAAGTCCTCTACCTGGGTAACTCCTTCAGACACAATCGGCACAGCCGGTGAGTCAACACTTGTCTTCACTGCAGGAGCGGGCGAAGGCCGTGAGCTCAACCTCACTTTCACCTGCGGCAAGAACACGCAGAACCTTGTTATCCGTCAGGGTGAGATGGAAGCTACTGTCGCTACCTGCAAAGACCTTCTCGACGGAAAGATTGCTCAGGGCAAGACCGTGATTCTCGAAGGCACCTGCACAAGCATCTACAACACCACTTACGGAAACTGGTATCTTAACGACGGCACCGGTGAAATCACCATCTACGGTACTCTCAACAACGGCAAGACCCAGCAGTTCGCTTCTCTTGGCATCGAGGCCGGAGACAAGGTGAAGGTTCAGGGCCCGTTCACCATCTACGGAACCACCTACGAGCTTTCTGACGTTACGGTTCTCAAAATCACCAAGTCTTTGGTGAAGGTTGAGTCCGCATCTCAGACTGTTGAAAAGGAAGGCGGCAAATTCACTGTCAAAGTTTCCTATAAGGGCAGCAATGTTCAACCTTCAGTGCCTGAGGAGTATCAGGACTGGGTGTCAATCACCGGAGTGGAAATCCACGAGGGCAAGGCAACCAAGATTGAGACCAACCCGGCCGACACCGCATACGTTTCAGTGAAAGTCGCAGCCAACGAAGGCGGTGACCGCGACGGAAAGCTTAAATTCGTCAGCTCAATTTCCAAGTCAACTTCCGAGGTTTCCTACAGCTTCACTCAGGCAGGAGCTATAGTCGCTGCTACCGTCGGTGAGTTCATCGCCGCACCTGTCGGCAGTGTCCAGTACAGGATTACAGCGACAATTTCAAAGGTTGTCAATGCCTCTCAGGGTAATTTCAACATCGTTGACGGTACCGGTTCTACTTATGTTTACAAACTTTCAGGTGACGGCGTCGCAGACCTCAAGGTGGGTGATGTCGTAACTCTTGTAGGAAAGCGCGGCGAGTACAACAAAGCTCATCAGGTTGCTTCCGGAAAACTTGAAACTGTGCATATCAGCGGAGTAACTTCTGTCACGGTCAAGGATTTCCTTGCAAAGTCAGTTGACAGCAAAGTTTACTATATGCTTACCGGCAAGATCAGAAAGCCGACCGATGCAGAAACAACTGCGGGTTGCGGTTTCAATATGACCCAGTATGGCAATTTTATGCTTGAGGATGAAACCGGCTCAGTCTATGTTTACGGCGTCCTTGTAACTTATGGCGCTAAGAACACCCAAGAATCATTCGCAAAAATGGACGTAGCTGAGGGTGACACCATCACCGTCATCGGCACTAGGGCGAATTACGCCAAGAAGAATCTTGACCAGCTTGGAAACGGAATCTTCTTCTCCCGCGTGAAGGCCGAATAATTTTTAGGCAAGCTGAATACAGAAAAGACCCCGAGGGCACAACCCCCGGGGTCTTTTTTTTGTTGAATTATTTCCGAGTGTGGTCGAATATTCACTCCGGGCGTGGAGTCTGCGATGCGGGTGTCGGTTATTTTGTTAACTTTGCCCCCGTGCACTAAAACGAAGATATATATGAATTTCAACCGCTTTCACGCGTTGGCGCTTTCTTTTTGCGCGGCGCTCCTGCTTTTTCTCCAGTCTCTCGGGGCACAGGAAATAAAACTCACCGTTCTTGACACCGCCCGGGGGCCCATTATCCCGAGGGAAATCTACGGACAGTTTTCCGAGCATCTGGGCCGCTGCATCTACGGGGGCATCTGGGTGGGGGAGGACTCTCCGATTCCGAACATTTCCGGCTACCGGAAGGATGTTCTTGAGGCCCTGAAGGAACTTCGCGTTCCGGTTCTCCGCTGGCCGGGCGGATGCTTCGCCGACGAATATCACTGGCAGGACGGCATCGGACCGAGAGAGTCCCGTCCACGGATGATAAACTCCAACTGGGGCGGCACCCTGGAGGACAACTCCTTCGGAACCAATGAGTTCCTGAATCTTTGCGAACTGCTTGGGGCTGAGCCCTATATCTCCGGGAACGTGGGCTCGGGATCCGTGGAGGAAATGGCGAAGTGGGTGGAATATATGACTGCGGAGGACGGAACTATGGCTTCGCTTCGCAAGGCTAACGGAAGGGAGAAACCCTGGAGGGTGAAATATCTTGGCGTCGGGAACGAAAGCTGGGGCTGCGGGGGGAATATGACTCCGGAATACTACTCGGATCTCTACCGGCGCTACTCCACCTACTGCCGCGAATTTGACGGAAATACTCTCTACAAGGTCGCGAGCGGCGCCTCCGACTACGACTACAACTGGACCCGCGTCCTGATGCAGAAGGTCGGCGGCAGGATGAACGGCATTTCCCTGCACTACTACACCGTCATCGACTGGAACCATAAGGGAAGCGCTACTGAATTTACCGACGGGGATTATTACGACATCCTTGCGAAAGCCGTCGAAGTGGAGGATGTTCTCCAAAAGCACTGCTTCATAATGGACACTTTCGACCCGGAGAAGAAGGTCGGGCTGCTTCTTGACGAGTGGGGGACCTGGTTCGATGTGGAGAAGGGAACGAACCCCGGGCATCTTTTCCAGCAGAACACTATGAGGGACGCAATGGTGGCGGCTCTCTCCCTTAACATTTTCAACAAGCACACGGACAGGCTGCGGATGGCGAACATCGCCCAGGTGGTGAATGTCCTGCAGGCGATGGTACTCACCGAAGGCGACAGGATGGCCCTGACCCCGACCTATTATGTATTCAAGATGTTCCGGGGACATCAGAACGCGGCCGCGATAGGGGTGGAATATGCTGCGGAGAGACTTCCTTCGCCGTCCGGACGCGAACTTCCCTCGTTCAGCGCCTCCTGCTCCCTCTCGGAGGACGGGACTATGCTCCTGACGCTTGTGAACCCGGCTCTTGAGAGTGAAGAGGAAATTTGCATCAGCTTCGCCTCGGAAACTCTTGCAGGGGGAAAGGGCGTCTCCGTAAAGGCAGCCTCCCGCAAAGCCTCCTTAAAGGCCCGTGAAGTGGTTTCGGCTGAAATCCTCCGCTCTGACAACGTCCACGCCCACAACACCTTCGACTCTCCTTCCGTCGTCGTTCCCGCCCCGTTCAAGGGCGTCAGGAGCAAAAACGGAGAGCTCCGCCTACGCATTCCGGCGGCTTCGATTGTCGCAATCACGGTAAAATAGTGCAGGCGGAAAGGCGAAATAATTCCTCCTGACGGGACTATATTGAAAAATATCACTAACTTTACGCCCCTATCAGCGGACCGGGGGTTTCCTCGGCAATGTGTTTTATGTGGCCGGAGAGTTTCCGGCTCTGTGTTTTTATCAGTGGTTTTCAGATGGCTTCCCAAAACTCCCGTGAAAGTTTCGGCGGCAGGGCTGCCGCAATTATGGCGCTTGCAGGCTCGGCAATAGGTCTTGGCAATGTATGGAGATTCCCCTATATGGTGGGGGAATATGGCGGCGCGGCCTTCGTGCTCGTCTATGTACTGTGTTCGTTTCTTCTCTCCCTCCCGATTTTTCTGGCGGAGTCGGTAATCGGCCGCAGAAGCCGCTCCAATGCAATCGGGGCTATGAAACGGCTTGCTCCGGGAAACCGCTGGTGGCAGACTCTCGGGTATCTCTCGGTCATAACTCCGATGATTATCGTCTCCTACTACAGCGTAGTGGGCGGATGGTCGGTGGAGTATTTCCTGAAGTCCTTCTCCCTTGATTTCGGCTCCTTCGAGCCTTCGGGATGGAGGGTGCTCGGGTTCAATACGGTCTTTCTCGGCATCTCGGCAGCAATCGTAGCCTTCGGAGTGGAGAAGGGGATTGAGAAATTCAACAAAATTTCCATCCCGATGCTATTTGTTCTGATTGTGCTCATAACGGTTTTCTCGCTCAATATGGACGGGGCATCGCGAGGAGTGGACTACCTGCTCCGTCCGGATTTTTCGAAGCTCTCCGCCAAGACATTCACTTTCGCCCTCGGGCAGAGTTTCTATTCCCTGTCGCTTGGAATGGGAATAATCCTGACATATTCATCCTATATGAAAAAGGATGAAAACCTCCTTGTGACTGCTTCAGAGACTGCAATCGCCGACCTTCTTTTCGCCATTCTCGCGGGATTCGCGGTGATGCCGGCGGTGTTCGCCTCCGGAGTGGAGCCGAGCAGCGGCCCGGGGCTCATTTTCGAGACTCTTCCGCGCGTTTTCGAGAGCATCGGGGCGCAGACTTCCCATTGGGTAAGCGCGATTGTGGCGGCGGCGTTCTTTTTCGCGATGATTGTGGCGGCGATGACGTCGAGCGTTTCGCTGCTTGAAGTGGGCGTGGCCTACCTTACGGAGGAGCGTGGGATGAAAAGGGGAGCGGCCTGTGCGGCGGTTTTTGCCCTTGCCTGGACCCTCGGGCTTGTCAGCGTGTTCTCCATCAGCGCATTCGGCACGCTGGACGCATTCTCGTCCAATTTCCTCCTCACCGTCGGGGCGCTTCTGGTGGTGCTTTTCGTGGGCTGGAAGATGAAGAAGGAGGATGTGCGGAGCGAACTCACCAACGGCGGAACGGTCAACGGGAAGTATTTTCCGCTGCTGTATTTCTCCATCCGCTACCTCGCTCCGGTGACGGTTCTTGTGATTTTCCTTTCAAACTTGATATTTCAATAGATTCTCGGTGTCTGGCTTGGCCAGAAACATTAATGGGCTTCAGTTATTATGCTTGAAATTTCTACGATTGCGGTTTTGATGGGAGTGGGACTCGTCGCGGGTCTGCTCTCGGGGGCTGTCGGATTCGGCGGAGGAATGATTCTTCTTCCGGTGCTCACCTACTTTTACGGAGTGGAGGTTGCCGTGCCGGTTTCCACAATAGCTCAGCTGCTGAGCAACCTTTCGAAAATGGGGCTCGGCTGGAAAAACATCGAGTGGAAGCAGGTGGGGCGCTTCCTCATTCTCGCCGCGCCGCTCACCGCGCTCGGGGCGTTCGGATTTGCGGTCGTTCCAAAGGTCCCTATGACAAGGATTCTCTGCGTCGGACTCATCATTTTCGCCGTGATGAAAATCCTCGGGAAGATGACCCTCCCCTCCAAACCGGCAACGATGATTGTGGGCGGCGGTGTCACGGGACTCATCAACGGACTGCTGGGCATCTCAGGGCCGCTTAGCAGCGCAGTTTTCCTTAGCCTCGGCCTTTCTCCTGTCGCCTACATAGCGAGCGAAGCCACCGCGGCGACGGCTATGCACCTGATTAAAATCCTTATGTACGGCAAGCTGAACCTGATGAACTGGGAAATCTTCATCTGCGGGCTTCTGATCGGCCTCGCGATGATGGCGGGCAATTTCATAGCAATCAAGCTCATACATTTCATCAACAAGAAACTCTACCAGAAGATTGTCGCCGCTGTGATGATCGGAGCTTCCCTTTGGCTGTTCTTCACGGTTTAGCAGGGCTGTCCACCTGTTCGCCACCCCGGCTTCTCTGGAAGACAAAACCCTAAAGGCGGCAAATGGTTCGCAAGTGCGAAACTTGTCAGAGGCTTGCAGATTATAACTGCAAATTTCTTAACTTTGCGCCCGATTGGTCCCGATGCGGGAAGACTCCCTTTGTGCCCTGTTATGGGCGTGGAATCCGCACAGGCCCTGTCGCATAAGAATAATTGGTTATGCTGGATTTTTTGACTGTCACCTGGAATGTTGACCCCGAGATTTTTCACATCGGCGGCCTGTCCATAAGGTATTACTCCCTGCTTTTCGTGTCGGGGTTCATCATCGGCTGGTACATTTTCCGCCATTTCTTCCGCAACGAGGGCATCAAGGAGAGTCCGCTTCTGGACTACCTGCTCTACACCCTGCTGATTGCCACAATCGTGGGCTCGCGTCTCGGACACTGTCTTTTCTATCAGCCGGACTACTATTTCGGCTCCTGGGAAGGCTTCCTGGAGATATTTATGCCGTGGAAAGGGGGTCTTGCAAGCCACGGAGGAGCCATCGCGCTGATTATCGCAATGATCTGGTTCGCCCGCAAGTTCGGCCGGAAGAACGGCTTCGACTTCGTCTGGATTATGGACCGTCTCGCCATCACGGTCTGCTTCGCCGGGGCACTAATCCGTCTTGGGAACCTCTTCAATTCAGAGATTTTCGGCGGCCCGACCGACCTCCCGTGGGGATTCCGTTTCCCGCGCTCCTACGAGTGGGTGCAGCTCTACGGCCCGAGCGCCGAACACCCCGAAGGCCTTGCCTGCCACCCTACGCAGCTCTACGAGGCCCTGTGCTACCTCATCCTCGGAGTGGTCCTCGTGCTTGTCTATGAGAAGAAACTGGACAAAGTTCACCGCGGTTTTTTCATCGGCACTTTCCTAATCGGCTGCTTCGGATCGCGCTTCCTAATCGAATTCATAAAGAACCCGCAGGTGGAGTTTGAGCAGAATATGCTCCTTGATATGGGCCAGTGGCTGAGCATCCCGTTCATTCTCCTCGGGATAGCGTTCATAGTCTACGCCGCCCTCCGCAAAGTCCCGTCCCGGTCCACCGTCCAAACTCCGGTCAAACCCACGCAGGCTCCCACCCACTACGCCCGTCCGCAGAACTAGAGCCGGATGGCTATGTAACTGGGCGGATAAATAACGAAAATCGCATATTTTCCTGGGGGAGATATAAAAAGGAAGGCGGTCGGGAGTGGTTCCCGGTCGCCTTCCCCGCGTCTGTCAGTGAAGTTCCTTGTGTTTATTGCGTTAAAACGTCAAGAATGTCAATTCGATTCAGACGAATCTGACAGACGCTAATTCCTCGCTGAAATGGTGAATCCCGTCCTCAATCTTCTTCGCAGTTTTGGGCGAAGGATTGCGGAATCCGCTTATGTAGTGTCCGAGCTGTTTCTGGTTAACACCGGTAATTTTCTCCAGCCCTGAGAGCGACAGAGTTTTCGCGTAATACTGCAGAAATGAGGCTATGTCATAGGCATAGGAAAATTCCACCTCCTCGAACTTTTTACCGTTCTCTGTGTAGAACGCCTTAGTGTCCTCATATCCGTCCTTGAACACTTTCAGCGCCTCCTCAACAGTCTTCCCTGTTCCCGTGATGAGGTAGTCCAACCCATCGGCATCCATATAGACGCTGTAATTTCCGTCAGATGCCCTTTCAATCTTAGCTTTTACTGTTTTCATAATTCCTCCTAAATTCCTGCCGCTTTCTTAATGGCCTTCAATGTCCCCGTCGCGACTTCCTCCGAGGCGTGATTACTCATTCTGAACACCATTCCGGTTTTGGGGCTATACCATAATGGATGCCCGCTCTGTTGTCGCCCGGTGTCATGACAACCAGCCCGTCTGGCGAGCCGTTCAAGTTCGCTATACTTCATAACATCTTATTGTTTTAACGCCCTGCAAAGATAGTAAAAATACTATCAACTCCAAAATGTAATGAAGAAATTTGATGCTCCTGCGAGTAACTTTGTTCTCAGGGTGAAAACTTAACCGTTGAAGTCATTCGGCACTTTTATTTGGTTTTATTTCATAAAAAATATATCTTTGTCTTCTCTGAAACGTAAAAACTTAGCGGAGGTGAAAGCTAATAACCTTAATATCACTGTGTTACAATACCTGATGTGGGGGGGGTATCTAACCTTCCAGGCTTAAGCTTTCACATAGCTTCTCCGTTCCAATCCGAACAACTTTCCGAAACTGATTTTCCCGATGGTTTCCACTCGGGTTGCTTTGCTGTGTCCGGTTATCGCCGGACAGGCTTTACTGTGTCTTAACTAAATCTCAATCAATATGAAACACATTTTTAGTAAATCTATTTTGCTGCTTCCTGTGGCAGCGCTGATGTTCTCGGGCTGCGACAAGTCTGCCGCCGAGTTGGAAGAGTTGCGCTCAATGAATGTAAATTTAGAGGGCACCACTGTGATTGACGGCAAGACTTGGATGGACTACAATGTCGGGGCAATCAAGAGCAATCCTTACGGTTCCAGGTACAATTTTGACAATGCGCAGACAGCTTGCCCAACCGGATGGAGACTCCCGACCAAGGCTGAACTCGAATCATTATCCGCAAATTACTCTGATTGGACAACATACCTCGGAGTTAAGGGCCGTTGGTTCTCAGGCAGTCAGTCATATTCCTCAAGCGTTTCAGCAATTTTTCTTCCGACATTATCCTCAAGTGCCTCCAACGGCGGCTATTGGTCGTCCACGGAGAACGATAACGGCGGCGCTTACGGCCTCTACTTCTCTTCCGGGTTTGTGTTCGTCGGCCGCACCGGTCGTTCGAACGAGTGGTCAGTCCGTTGCCTCAAGGACTAGGTTTTTTACTTGCTTTCTATCATCTTTGCCACTTCGCGGTAGGTTGACGGAAAGCCTCCGATACCCGAGCCCACATAGACTCCGAGCCTGAACGGGTCGATGTTGCAATGCACGAGTTTTTTTTGTAATTTTGCCTCTGTTTGTAAATCTTTACC
>CAVAMP010000012.1:0-52712 GCA_963589825.1 Flexilinea sp.
GCTGGGTAGGCTTGGTCTTGAGCTCCTTGGCAGCCTTGAGGTAAGGCACGAGGGTGAGATGGATTGTGACGCAGTCCTCCTCGGGAAGTTCCCACTGGAGCTGACGCACGGCCTCCACGAACGGCTGGGACTCCATATCGCCCACTGTTCCGCCGATTTCCGTGATGATGACATCGTAATCCTGGGTCTTTGAAATGAGCATCATACGGCGCTTAATTTCGTCAGTGATGTGAGGGACGATCTGCACGGTTTTCCCGAGGTACGCGCCCTCCCTTTCCTTGCTGATTACGGTGTGATATATTTTTCCGGTTGTGACGTTATTCGCCTTCGAGGTGTAGACTCCGAGGAATCTCTCGTAGTGTCCGAGGTCGAGGTCGGTCTCGGCGCCGTCTTCAGTCACATAGCACTCGCCGTGCTCGTAAGGGTTGAGTGTGCCCGGGTCCACATTGATATAGGGGTCAAATTTCTGGATTGTGACTTTCAATCCCCTTGCCTGAAGAAGTTTTGCCAGCGAGGCCGCGATGATGCCCTTTCCCAGCGACGAGGCAACGCCTCCCGAAACGAATACGTACTTGGTGTTCATATATACCTAATTTTATTGATCTTACGCCACAATTCTCAGACAAAAGTCCAAGCGGATGTTACTCAGGATATATTCAAGGGGAAAAGGAACCTTCCCAAAATGAAAAATCCTGCTGGATGTGTTTACTTCCAACAGGGGCACAAATGTACTGCTTTTTGGCCGTTCCGCAAAATAATTCGAACAATTTTCCCGACATTTTCTCCCGTGCAGCACCCTTCTCCGGCCCATTACCTTGTTTATTAAAAAATTACTAACTTTGCGCCGTTTTTCGCATATAGACTAAAACATCTGTTATGAATCTTTACTACACTGTGATGGTTACGATGGCGGTTCTCGCCGTTTTCGTCTTCATTATGCTGTTCTATTTCAAGGCAGGCTACGGCTACCTCTCGAACAACAAATGGGGTCCGAGCATCTCCAACAAGGCTGCCTGGATAATTATGGAAGCCCCGGCGTTTCTCTACCTGCTCTACTACACTCTCAAGTTCGCCCTGAGCGGCCCCGGAGCGGGACAGGGATGGAGCGGAACTGTGAACGGAAGCTGCACCGGAGTGCTATATGCGATGGCAGGCCTTTTCCTTCTGCACTATTTCCAGCGCTCATTCATATTCCCGCTGCTTATGAGGGGAAAGAGCCGCACCCCTATCGCGATTATGGCTATGGGTATGGTTTTCAATACGGTGAACTCGTTCCTCATCGCCGGATGGATTTTCGGAATCCCCGGACTTATGGAGGCTCAAGCGCCCGAAGGCTATTATAAACTTTCCTGGTTCTGGGACCCTCGCTTTATAATAGGAACGGTGATTTTCTTCACAGGAATGGGAATCAACCTCAATTCCGACCACGTAATCCGCCACCTCAGAAAGCCCGGAGACACAAAGCACTACATTCCGAAAAAGGGTCTGTACAAATATGTTACGAGCGCGAACTACTTCGGTGAGCTCGTCGAGTGGATTGGATATGCTGTTCTGACCTGGTCGCCTGCCGGACTGCTTTTCGCCGTCTGGACATTCGCGAACCTCGGCCCGAGGGCAAAGTCGCTGACCGAGAAATATGAGCAGGAGTTCGGCGAGGAGTACACTTCCCTGCACAAGAAGAATCTTATACCTTACATCTGGTAAGGAAATGTCCTAAAAAAGCGCATTGCTGCGTCAATGCATCCTAATAGAAACTAAAAACAACAGATATGAGCGAGATATTCACTCCTTATAAATTGGGTCCCATCGAGCTGAGGAACAGGACAGTCCGCTCCGCAGCGTTCGAGGGAATGGGAAAGAACAACTCCCCCACTGAGGAACTTCTCAATTATCACACGGCAGTAGCCCGCGGCGGCATCGGAATGACCACCGTAGCCTACGCAGCAGTCTGCCAGAGCGGAATCAGTTTCGACACCCAGCTCTGGATGAGAGAGGAAATCGTTCCGGACCTGAAGAGACTCACCGACGCGGTTCACGCTGAGGGCGCAAAAGCCAGCATCCAGCTCGGCCACTGCGGAAATATGACCCACCGCCGCACCTGCGGGCAGACTCCTATCGGCGCCAGCAACGGGTTCAACCTCTACTCCCCCACCTTCTACCGCAAGATGACCCAGAAGGACATCGATTTCGTGGTGAAGTCGTTCGGAGACGCCGTCCGCCTTGCAATCAAGGCAGGCTTTGACGCGGTTGAGATTCACGCCGGCCACGGCTACCTCATCTCCCAGTTCCTCTCCCCGTACACCAACCACCGTCACGACCGCTACGGCGGAAGTCTCGACAACAGGATGAACTTTATGAGGGAGTGTATCCGCGAGGTCATCAAGGCCGCTGACGGAAAAATCGCTGTCACCGCAAAGCTCAACACCAGGGACGGCTTCAGAGGAGGTCAGGAAGTGCCTGAACTGATTGAAGTTGCGAAGGAACTCCGCAAACTCGGGGTTGACGCAATCGCCCTCTCCGGAGGCTTTGTGAGCCGCGCACCGATTTACGTGATGAGGGGCGAGTTCCCGACGAAGGCCATCGCGCACTATATGCCCTCCTCATTCTGGTGGCTCAAGATAGGTCTTCATCTCGGAGCGTGGATGGTGTGCCCGCCGGTAACCTTCAAGCACCTCTTCTTTATGGAGGACGCGATGAAGTTCCGCGAGGCGATGCCGGACTATCCGTTCATCTATGTGGGCGGAGTCACTACTGGAGAAGACGCGCGCAAAGTGCTCGAAAACGGCTTCCCGCTCTTCCAGATGGGCCGTGCAGTGCTCGAGGACACGGATTTCGTGAACAAGCTCAAGGCTGACGAGAACCACTGCAGCGGCTGCACGCACTCCAATTTCTGCATCGGAAGGATGTACTCCAAGTCAATGCAGTGCCACAAGCATTGCGAGGACATCACCCCGGCGCTGGAGAAGGAGGTGAAACGCATCGAGGCGAGAAATGAGCGCCGCGAGCGCAAAGCAGGCTACATCAAGTAGTGTTATATAGTTCGGCTTCAAGCAGTTCGACAAAGATGAATAATTTATCCCCAATCTGGGGATAAAATAGAAGATATAGGCAAAACGGTTTGTCGCGCCCGAAAGGGTGAGGAAAGTCCGGGCAGGACAGGGCATCCCGCAGTGGAAAGCACTGATGGAGGTAACTTTATGGGAGCCGTAACAGAAAATAACCGCTGACTAAAGGTCCGAGCAAGCCCCCTCCCGGGGGAACTGCACGGCCGCAGCAAGGGTGAAAACGCGAGGCAAGAGCTCACGACCCTCAGTGGCGACACTGCGGGGGTACGGCACCGGGACCTGCAAGACCAAATATATCGGCAATCAAGGGCTGCCCGCCCGCTGCCGAGGGGTAGGTTGCGAAGATAAATGACAGACTAAAACAGAACCCGGCTTACGGTTTTGCCTTTAAAACAAAAGGAGTGACGCAAGGTCCAATGTGACCCCCGCCACTCCTTTTTTATCATTACTACTAAACAAAAAGTCTAATAAATCCCACATCGGCATTCTCCCCACCCGTGATAAGCAGTGGGTGACCGAAAGTGTCAGTCGGTCACATCATTTACCACAGTCCAGCCTTTCGGAATGCCGCTGTCGCTGTCAATGGGCAACTCAAGTTTAGCACTCTTGTGGATGGTCCCGGTGGACGCGACACCGCTAAGCCAGATGTACAAGGCGCTATCCGCAGAAGCGTCCGTAGCCTTGATGGTAACTTCCTTCAGATTGCTACAAGCATTGAACATACCACAATAGCATCCAGGCGCAAGAGTTTCCGCCGGTAACTCCGGAGCAGACTCAAGGTTAATACATTGTACGAACATACTGTTATAGCAACCTGTTTCAAGTTTAGTCGCAGGAAGTGCCGGAGTGGACTTAAGAGAATAACAATAGGCAAACATCGCGCTATAGCACATTTGAGCCAACGTAGTAGCAGGCAGAGACGGCGCTGATACTAATGAGGAGCAGTCCATAAACATGTACTCGTAACATTCCGTCTTTAGTTCAGTCGCCGGCAATTCAGGCGCCGCCTTCAAGGACTTGCAGCCATTGAACATAGCATAGTAACAATTGTCTGCAAGCATTGTCGCCGGCAATTCAGGCGCATCCTTCAGAGAAGTGCATCCATTAAACATAGCGTAGTAACAACCTTCAGCAAGCACTTTTGCCGGCAATTTTGGCGCCACCTTCAGAGAAGTGCATCCATTAAACATATAACAGTAGCAATCTTCAGTGAGAGTCGTAGCCGGAAGGACAGACGGCGCATCGGTAAGGGAAGTACAACCTTCGAACATACGCATATAGCACCTAGAAGTGAGCGTCGTGGCCGCTAGCTCCGGAGCCACCTTCAGTGAATTACAGCCGGAGAACATACTATAATAACAATGTGCAACAAGGGTCGCGGCCGGAAGAGCAGGCGGCGCGTCTGTGAGTGAAGTGCAGTCTTTGAACATACTGAAATAACAACTTTCAGCAAGTGTTGTGGCTGGCAATTTCGGCGCCACTTTCAGTGAAATACAGCCGGAGAACATATAGCCGTAACAACCGTCAGAAAGTGTAGTGGCTGGAAGTTCTGGCGCAACTTCCAGCGAAGTGCAATCTGTGAACATACAGTAGTAACAGTGTTCTACAAGGTTCGTAGCGGGAAGTTTCGGAGCGACTTTAAGTGCAGAGCCACTGAACATAGAATAGTAGCAATAAGGCGATAGATTTGTGGCAGGTAATTCCGGAACCATCTCAAGAGAAGTGCACTGTTGGAACATTCCCTCATAACAATTCTGCGCAAGAACCATTGCCGGCAGTTCAAGCGTCGAGTCGAGCGAAGAGCAGCCGCTAAACAGGTAGCAAAATCTTGCATCTGCAGTCGATACAGTCTCATAGTTCTCCCAGTCGATGAGAGTGCGTATATCACCGGAAACGGTCACGGGGGAAGTGTCGTCGCCGAATGATATCTGACAGTACTCGCCATCCACATTTGATATAGCAGTACCCACCTTGCTTTTGCCGCGAAGTCGCAGTTCGCCGTCACTTCCGCCAAAAGCTACCCCTTTACCGGAAACAACTTCCGTCCAGTCGCCATTGTTCAGCGAATACTCAAGACCATCGATAGCATCAGCCAGAGACATCTTGAACATCTGATTGGATTTGGCAGAAAAAGTCACATACGGAGTCCTATCAAACCGTAACTTACCAAGATCCACAATAATACCCTTGGAGATGATAAGTTCGTCACTGAACTGCAGACGTTTTTCACTGCCGTCAGCTAAGGTGAATATGAGTCTGTAGCCTCCCGAGATTGTCACAGGAGAGACTGCGATATAATATACATTGTCTGCTTCGATTGTCCCGGTCAGGGATACTTGACTAACGGATTCATCAGGCCTCGCAGTAACAGTCGGCACGCCTGAGAGGCTGAGACTGATGTCCATAGTGCCGGCGAGAGGATCGGTCGAACTGTCGCTCGCAAGAGTAATCTTTGTGCAGGCGAAATCGGTAGAGAGTTTGACATAGCCCACAGCGTCTTTGAACACAAGGGTCGAGCCTAACTTGGAGCCGACAGCCGTCAATACCGCGGCCTCCGGGTCAATGTTTCCCGCAACCGCAGTCTGCTCACTCTTGAGCAAAACGTTTCTGAGTTCACCGTCGGACTCATTGTAGCTCGCCGACATCAGATATGGATGGAGCGCGACATAACTTCCCGATGCAGAAGGTACTGTGCCTGTAAACTTGGCATCGCTCATACCGACGCCATTGATGAGGCCGAACTTGGCATTGACGTTTCCTCCATAAAAGACACTTATGTCTTCCCCCTCAGTCCAGGTGAAGCTCTGCCTGGCAGCATTCAAAGTGAGTTCGGTTGCTCCGCCATCATCCCTGAATGAGTCGTTTCCGTCGGGGTTATCCTTTGCACAAGCTGCTAAGAGGGCTACAGATGTCGCGACTATGAACATCTGTTTGGTAAAAAGTTTCATATTGAATTTAAGTTAATTGATTTGCTGGCAGAAGACAAAATGCACTCGCGATTTAAAATTATTCAACTGTAATTATCTGATACATAGCCGAGTCCATCCAATCAGTCACTTGGTAGACAGGCATCTCGCTACGCAAGAGGGTACTGATCAGATAATTTGACGGGTGGCCATAAGTATTGCTATATCCATACGACACGAATAGAATAGGGTGATTTTCTCTAAAAATTGAAAACACTTCCTCGTTTGAATTGTGTATTGAACCGTGATGAGGGATCTGAATCAATCCGATTCTGCCTAACCTTTTTGAAAGAACCCTTTGAATATGTGGCCAAAGCTTATTATCCGTTAAAATGGCATCTCCGGTATACAAGCAGGCATCTTTATCTCGTACCCAATCAAAATGGCGTAACGGACGCCTATAATAGCAGGAAAACTCCAATCGGCAATGATGGTAAAAAGTTGTATTATTTGGAGTTAAACTGCCTGAATATAAACACATTGAAGATTTATTGGCATTTTTAAATACCTCCCCATATATACCATTAATCGAAGAGCGGAATTTAGTAATCAAATCAACTATCTCCTTTGAAGAAAGCGAGCTAAGGTCACACACATTTGTCGTATGTTCCTTTAGGAATGCTTCTAACTTTTCTCTAAGAAGCAGTATCTTCTGCTCATTTGCAGTGTTTATTGGTACATACTCCCAAACCAATCCGCCTACGGAAGGAAATACAATTTTTGAACAGTTTGGAAGAGGGTCATTCCCGTTTGAAGAGAGGCCGTCAATTCTGATTCCGTCTCTCCCATCAAATCTTTCATCAGACTCATCATTGGCGAAAGGTCTCACCTGAATAATCTTTATCCCTTTATCAACACAAATATTACGAATCCTGCCAACAAGATCCCCATCAGCCTGTTCACGCTCATTTTCCAAGCAGTCCGCGATAATGTAAAACCACTCATACCCATCGATCTGGGGCATTACTATACAGTTGACATTCCTCTGCTCCGCAAGTATTTTGATTCCATTAACGTGGTCCGCATCAAAATGAGAAATGAATAAAGCATCAATACCCATTTTGGATGGTATTGAGGACAGAAGAATTTTTTTAAGTTGTGACTCCTTCAATGAAGTCGATCCACAGTCATATACAAAACAATGTTCCTTAGGTGAGCCATTCTCAAGGATTCTGAATATTTCTGTGTAAAATCCGCCTTGACCGACGGGATGAATAGTTCGAGTGAGCTTAATTGAGTCGCTTCCTGCCATTGGAGTATCTATCTTCATAGGCCCGAAGTGAAGTATAACTAAATGAACAAAAGAAAGTGCGAGCCGACTTAGTCTTATTTATCCCGACTCGGCTCTGGACTGCCAAAAGAAACGAAACAAGATAGGTCATACGCTCGCACTTTCCGCTATAGTGCGGGCGTAAAAGCCTTTATATAGCCAGTGCAGGCGTTTGAGACATTACCCTCGTTTCTTTTTTGAATTGTCCAGATTCAGTCAGGAACGGATAAAGCTAAAACGCTTTCAAATATGTAAGCTGCCGAAAGACAGCGTGGCAAATGTAGTAATTTTAATTCAAATCAGTGCAATTGCCCACAAAATTTTCAGGATTTATGAGAGTTTGCATTTAGTCTCAGTTCTAATTTGCTTTTGGGTTTTCATATCATTATTCACCTTTTATATTTTCAATTGCATTGCATACTGACTTGACTCGGTCCATCCCGAACAAGAGCGAATGGCCGTCTATCCCCATCCAATCGAAAAGAGTCATAACTCTGTTATAAACACTCATCAGGTGTATCGTAGAAATCTGGTCTACATTGTTGAGAAAGCAGACTGGTTCGTGATGAGCAATCCTGTTTCGCATTCGATTAATTGCGTCTAGTTCATTAAAGATGAATTGATTATTGTACTGAAACTTTGGAGTTGATTTTGGCTTGTTTGGGAATACCGCTAAAAGTCGTCTTCCTGTTGCACTATACTGCGGATTTGAATACATATATTTCCACACGCCGAATTCCATCGCAGCGAGCATTTTAGAGTTGGAGTATTTCCCATTTGCTATAAGTTCTGCATAGGCCTTCTTCATCATTCGAGTCGTTTTATGAAATTTTGGATTATCAAAAATGCCTCCTGACTTTATTGAATCCCGTATCCAATCTTCTCCAATACATTCAGACATAATTCTATCAATGGCGTTCCTCAGAGCGACTTCGTAGCAGCTTAGGACAGTAAACATCTCTTCTCCAAGTTTCAAATTGAGACGGTACAATGTCATTGCTTTTCGAGTATCACGTCCGCACGCATTTAAATATCTTGACATCCTTTTAGCTGACATCACCTTTTCGAACTCACAAAATTTCATAAATCCTTGTTATTTCAAAAAAATATTCATAGATTTGCAGTGTTGATTCCCGGTAGCCCCTGAAGAAATTCAAGCTATCGGGTTTAGTTTTTTTGCCCGACAGCGATTAGTGTGTCACATACTCTTCAGACATTCTTTACTTCCCAGAGGCCGGAGCGGGCGGTTCCGCGGCGGACGAGACTGCCTTCGGACTTCAGAGTCGCGATTGCCCTTTCGCAGCTGCGTTGACTCAGGCCCACCTCTGCGGCAAGCTGCGGAATGGTGATTTTAGGATTTTGGGCGATGAGAGCGAGTAGCCTCTGAAGAACTTTCCTCGTCAGGAATGTTTCCTGAGGACCTTCTGAAAGGATGCCACTTGCGGGCTCCGGGTAATATCTGCCGCCGTATGAAATTCCGTAACCTTTGCCGCAGCGGCGGATTGTAAGACCGCCGTCTTCGTCCGACTCCGTTGCATAGCTGCCCTGCCTGTTCCTTGCATCGGTGTATTGCCGGCCATATAATCCGAAATTGGACTCGCCCAGAGCCTCTCTCTCCGCTTCAGGCTGGGGCTTTTTCACAAACTGAACTTGCAGAGAAAGGCCTACCTCTCTCCAGCGGAACTCTATTTCGGGATATTTTTTTAGCTCGTCAGCGACCATTTTCAGCCCGTTGCCCCACTGGTCGATGATGCCGAGCTTCTTGAACACCGGGGCGATTGTCTTGTTCCGGGCATCGGACTGGCGGCTTTCCATCGCCGAGTAGTCAATGGACGGCGGGACAAGCCCCGGACTTGTAATCTCCACCATATCGTCATAAACGGCGATTTTTATATCCTTACCCAGCAGGGAATACTGCCTATGAACCACTGCGTTACGGATTATTTCCCTTATCGCCTTCACCGGGTACTCCCAGTGCGTGACCGTGTAAATCCCCTGGACTTCAGCGCTTTCGTTGATGTGGCGTTTCACAAAGGAAAAAGCTTCCTCGGCCTGCAGGGCTATGCTTCCGTCGATGGTTTTGCGGTCGATGAAGTTGTCGGGGTTATGGCCTTTGAAAAGCGCGCACTCAATCTTTGCGTTCGGAAACATTTTCGCCTTCAGAGGGTCATTGGAAAGCAGCACAAGTGCATTCGTGGGATATTTCTCTCCTCTTTCCTCCCGGACAAGCTCAAGTTTTTCAAGCGCCCCGCCGTCCAGTTCCTCCCCGGTCTTCTCCGCATAGATTTTCCGAAAATCCGAACAGTCAAGCTCAGAAACAGCCTTCTCCAGAACAATCTCAGCGTCAAAGGAAAGGTTTCTGCGCCTGCGTTCCAGTTCCATAATGACCTCTTCATCTGCAAGACGGTTGTTTGACCCGACTCTGATATAGGTTCCTTTGACCTTTCCCTCAGCCTTATGATAATAGGGAGGAGTACTGCCGCGATAAATCCTCACTCTGACGACATTTTTGCCGCCAGTGCAGAGGAATGAGATGTCAGGAAGTATGGAAGGATAGCAGCGGTCATAAATCAGGTTGCTGATTTGCTCCTCAATCCGTGGAAGGTCCTCCTCAGGAAGTCCTACGATGTTGCGCCTGTCATCAACACCAATCACGATGTCGCCTCCTGCATCATTCGCGAAGGCAACAGCAGTCTTCGCTATGTCGGAATTTGAAGGCAAAGTCTTCTTGAATTCCAATATACGCCCTTCCTGACGTCCAAGCAAGTCCTCGATTTCAGCAGATTTCATATTCATATCCCTAACTTTTCGACAAAGTTAAGAATAAAATTTCAATTTACCGCCAAAACCGCCATCTTTTACCGCCAATTTTCGCAAATCACGATTATAAGTATCTATAATTACCGCCACACCCTTTCAATGATTTCTTACAAAAAAGCCAAAGTGCACAAAATGCGGAGTTCAGGCTCTGGAGAGGAGGAGGATGTCACAGAGAGTGGAGATGTTTTCGGTGACAAAATCGGGCGCGTAGAACTCCGGGGTGCGTTTTGCCCCGTTCTGCGAACCACTCACTGACGCCCCGGCGCTTAGGCAGGACTTTTCGTCAACTTCAACTTTGCGGGCGGTCTCGAGAGTTGTTTCGCCGGAAAGGACCAGAACGCCCACCGCTCCGGCGTTGTGGGCCATCGCAGTGTCGGTGTAGATGCGGTCGCCGGTCATAACTATTTCGTCTGCCCTGAGGCCGTGGCGAGACATAATCCCGCGGAGCATATTCGGGTCGGGCTTTCCGAGCGTGATGTCCGGACGGCGCCCTGTCGCGTGGAAAATGCACTCGCAGAGGGAGCCGCAGTCCACTAGAACCGTCCGCTGGTCGGTCGGGCAGACGCGGTCGGGGTTAGTCGCAACGTAGGGAACTCCCTCGGAAGCCCACCAGGAAGCCCTGCATAGCCTTGAATACTCAAGCGTCGGGTCGAAGGCCACCACGAGAACGTCAGGCCGGTCGTCCGGGGAGTCGGTGCAGGAGACAAAGCCCGCCTTCTCGAACTGGGAGACCATCGACGGGGTGCCGAGCAGGAAAAGCCGCTTTGCCCCCGGGTGGTTCGCCCTGATCCAGTCGATTGCCGCGAGCGAAGTCGTATAGACATTCTCCTCCCCCGCCCCGATGCCCATCCGGGAGAGTTTCGAAACGTAATCCGCGACCGAGCGAGTGGGGTTATTCGTAAGAAACGAATATCCTATGCCGTTCTCCCTGAGACGGCGGAGAGTGTCGACGGTGAACGGGAAAAGTGTGGAACCCATATAGATGGTCCCGTCCATATCAAAGGCTATATGTTTGATTTTCCGTAGTTTATCCTTATCCGAAGCAGAAAGCCCGGGATATTTTCCGTCCGTTTCGAGATATTCAGTCATAATTTTACGATGGTTTCGAATTATTCTTCAGAAGTTTCGCTCTGAACTCGATGACACAAAATTTACATTCAAAGCGAAGAAAAATCCCCGCCGAGGCCGCAAATTTACTACAAAATCCTTAACTTTGTACTATGTATGCCTGGGCTGAAGTTATGATATAATGAACAAAAATTCTGGAGGTCAGCCGCAGGAAGCAGTGACACAAGCAAAACAATTACCTTAGATGGAAAAAAATAAACATAACGAATTCGATGTCATCATCATCGGAGGCGGCGCCACGGGTGCGGGAACGGCCCGGGACTGCTCTCTCCGCGGACTGAAAGTGCTCCTTGTCGAGCGCAACGACATCGCCACCGGAGCCACCGGGCGCAACCACGGACTTCTCCACAGCGGCGCCCGCTACGCCGTCACCGACACTGAATCGGCCTCGGAGTGCATCAGGGAGAACAGGATTCTCCGCAGGATAGCAAAAGGCTGCGTCGAGCAGACCGAGGGCCTTTTCATAACCCTCCCCGAGGACGACCTCGCCTACCAGGCGAAATTCGTCGAGTCCTGCTCGAGGGCGGGAATCAAGGCGAAGGTCATTGATCCGAAGGAGGCCATCGCGATGGAGCCTGCCGTGAACCCGGACCTTATCGGAGCGGTGATTGTCCCGGACGGCGCGGTTGACCCGTTCAAGCTCACCGCCGCCAATATGACCGACGCCAAAATCCACGGAGCCAAAGTGCTGACCTACAGCGAAGTAATCGAGGTCATCAAGGAAGGCAACACAGTCAAGGGCGTAAAAATCAGGAACAAGCGCACGGGCGATGTGGACACGTTCTATGCTCCCGTCACTGTGAACGCCGGAGGCATCTGGGGTCAGGGAATCGCCGAAATGGCCGGCGCAAGCATCACGATGTTCCCGGCAAAGGGTTCCCTTCTCATTTTCGGCCACAGGGTCAACAATATAGTCATCAACCGCTGCCGCAAACCGGCCAACGCCGACATCCTGGTTCCGGGCGAGACCATCTGCCTCATCGGCACCACCTCCGACCGCGTTCCGCTGGACCAGGTGGACAAAATCAGAGTCACTCCGGAGGAAGTGAAAATCCTGCTTGAGGAAGGTCAGAAACTTGCCCCAAGCCTTGCCCAGACCCGAATTATCCGTGCCTACTGCGGCGTGAGGCCTCTTGTCGCGGCTGACAACGACCCTTCGGGACGAAACATCAGCCGAGGCATCGTCCTGCTGGATCACGAAACAAGGGACGGCATTTCGGGATTTATCACCATCACCGGCGGAAAACTTATGACCTACCGCCTTATGGCCGAGTGGGCGACCGACCTTGTCTGCCGTAAACTCGGAGTCCACAAGGGCTGCGTCACTGCTTCAAGGCCGCTTCCTGGCTCTGAAGACCGCGCGGAGAAGCCTTCAAGGCCGCTTTCCGACAAGGACGAGAGTCTCATCTGCGAATGTGAAAAAGTCACTCTCCAGAAGGCCGAAAACGCAATTGACAACCTTCAGGTGACAAATATGGTGGACCTTAGGCGCCGCACACGCCTTGGAATGGGAACCTGCCAGGGAGAGCTTTGCGCGTGCAGGGGAGCCAGCCTTCTTGCCCGCAAAAAGGAGAATCCGACAAAGGCGAAGGAGGATTTGAAGGCGTTTATGAACGAGAGATGGAAAGGAATCTATCCTATCTGCTGGGGCGATTCGCTGCGTGAAAACGAGTACACCCAGTGGATCTATTCCCACGAAATCTAGACTAATTTTATATAGCCTTTATTTGAACTTTTACTAAACATAATGAAATTCGATACTATAATAATCGGCGGCGGACTTACGGGACTTCTCTGCGCCCTCCGCCTTCAGGAAAAGGGTCAGAAATGCGCCATTGTCTCCTCCGGACAGTCGGCAATGCACTTCTGGTCGGGTTCTTTCGACCTTTTGAACCGCCTTCCCGACGGGACCGAGGTGGACTCCCCTTTCGAGGCGATGGAGGGTTTGCCTTCGGAACATCCCTACTCCATAATCGGAGCTGAGAGGGTAAAAGGGTATCTTGGCGATGCCCAGTGCCTTCTGGAGAGGGTCGGATGCCATATTGATGTCCCCGAGGACGGGAAAAACAGGTGGAGAGTAAGCTCTATGGGATCCGTTAAAAAGTGCTATCTCACGCTCAAGGACCTTCTCCTGGCTCCGTCGCCCGAGGGAAAAATCTGCGAAAAGGCTCTTGTAGCCTCCCTCGACGGTTTTCTGGACTTCAACTCAGAGTTCATTTCGAAGGCAATCGAGGACTCCGGAAGCCCCTGCAGAGCGGTCACAATCCAGCTTGACGCCCTGAAGAAGCTCCGCAAGAGCCCGACCGAGATGAGAGCCACGAACATTTCCCGCGTGCTTGACCGCCCCACTTTCAAGGAATACATCTCCCAGATAAAGGAAAAATATGACGGAGAGGACCTCGTAATTCTCCCCGCGATCTTCAGCCTGAAGGACGCAGTCGATGCGGCTCAAATCGGCAAGGTGATGAACACCATCGTCCGCTTTGTCCCGACTCTGCCTCCTTCGGTGCCGGGAATTGAGGTCCAGAGGGCCCTCACTGACCTTTTCTGCTTGGGGGGCGGCACACTCCTGAAGGGCGACACGGTGACCTCAGGCGCCTTCCAAGGCGGAAAACTCACCTCCATCCGCACCGCCAACATCCCCGACATTGAGTTCACCGCGGACAATTTCGTTCTTGCCAGCGGAAGCTTCTTCAGCAAGGGCCTTACCGCCGAGCGGAACAGTTTCTTCGAGACTGCGCTCGGAGTGGACGTGGAGGCCCCGGAGGAGCGCAAGGAATGGTTCGACGCAAATGATTTCTTCGCAAAGCAGAACTACATAGGCTACGGAGTGAAAACCACGCCTGGGGCCGGCTTGAAGGCATCCAAAGACGGAGCGGTCATTGAGAACCTCTATGCCGCAGGCGCCATTCTCGGCGGGTGCAACTCTCTCTACGAGGGCTGCGGCGGAGGTGTCGCGATAAGCTCCGCTTATTTTGTTGCCGACTGCATACTGGCCTAAAAGGCATACTGTCCTAAAAGGCACATACTGCGTTGTACTCCATATCGGAGTAGCGCAAATATAAAAGACTCTATAACAGCATCTTGAAGATGAAAAAGAACAGCATAGCTGACAATAATTTTGAACAGTGCCTCAAATGCACGATCTGCACCGTGTACTGTCCGGTGGTTCCGGCGAATCCCCTCTACCCGGGTCCGAAACAGGCGGGACCGGACGGCGAGAGGCTGAGGCTCAAGAACAAATCCTACTACGACAAGACCCTCAAGTACTGCCTTAACTGCAAGCGGTGCGAGGTGGCCTGCCCGTCGGGAGTGAGGGTTGCGGACATAATCCAGAATGCGCGGCTGACCTACGGGGCCCACGTGCCGTCGCTTCGAGACATAGCCCTGGGCAGCACGGACCTTATGGGAGCGGTTGCGACCAGGATGTCCGGCCTTGTGAACCCGATGCTGCAGAACGGGGCGGTAAAGGATATTATGCACGCGGTTGTCGGTGTGGACCACCGCAGGACCCTTCCGTCATACTCCGGAGAAACCTTCGAGCACTGGTTCAAAAAGAACGCTCAAGCCGCCCAGGAAAGCTTCCCCGAGCACATCAACTACTACCACGGCTGCTACGCGAACTATAACTATCCGCAGCTCGGCCGCGATTTTGTGAAGGTGATGAATGCGCTCGGAGTGGGCGTGAGGCTGCTTGACGGGGAGAAATGCTGTTCGATTGCAGCTCTTTCCAACGGCCTGACTTCCCTTGCAAGGAGCAACGCAAGGAAGAACATCAGCGTTATGGAAAAGGCCCTGAAAGAGACCGGAGAGCCGATTGTGGGCGTTTCTTCCACCTGCTTTCTCACAATCAGGGACGAATATCCACACCTTCTGGGGCTCTCCACCGACGGCTTCAAAGACAACTTCGACCTTGCCACAAAATTCATCTTCAAAAGGCTCGCGGAAGGAAAGAGCAGCCTGCGCTTCAAAAAGGACTACCACGCCCGCGTTGCCTACCACACTCCCTGCCACCTCGAAAAACTTGGCTGGCAGCACTTCTCGATTGAGCTTCTGGGGAGCATCCCGGGAGTGGAACTGACGGTTCTTAGGAGCAACTGCTGCGGAATGTCAGGAACATACGGATTCAAAAAGGAGAACTACGAGACCTCCCAGGCCATCGGCAAACCGCTTTTCGACCAGATTGCCGAGGTCGCTCCGGACTTTGTCGCCTGCGACTGCGAGACCTGCAAATGGCAGATTGAGATGTCCACCGGCTTCAAGGTAAAACACCCTGTCAGCGTCCTCGCCGAAGCTCTCGAAGATTAAACCGGGAGGCAAGTCCTACCGTCTAATTAATGTAGATGCTCAACTGAAGTCCAGTACTGATGCTCAACAGAAAAACAATATGCCCGGACAGACTATAGACATAGAACAGATACTCGCCCGCAGATTCCACGGGAAAACGCCACGGCTGCTGGTAGCTCTAATAAAGAGGCTTCTGCACCAGGACTGGCTCAACGCCTATTTTTCCCAGGGGTACGAGGGAGTGGAATTCTGCGAAAACGCCGTCAAATACCTCAATGTAACCCTCAAGGTGGAGGGACTGGAGGACATCCCTCTTGATGGGCGCTACACCTTTGTTTCCAACCACCCACTCGGAGGCGCGGACGGAGTGGCTCTCGCCGGAGTCATCGGACGCAGGTTCGGAGGCATCCGCCTGATGGTCAACGACTTTCTGATGAACCTCAAGGGCCTTGCCCCGCTCTGCATCCCTGTCCACGCCAAAATAAAGACAAAAGGAAACGAAATAGGCAACCAGCACAGGGACCTTCCGAGGCTCACCGACGAGATTTTCGCCTCAGACAATCAGATACTTATGTTCCCCGCAGGCCTGTGCTCAAGAAAAAGGGGCGGAGTCATCCGGGACCTTCAGTGGGGAAAGGTCTGCATAAAGAAAAGCGTTGAATTTCAAAGGGATGTGGTCCCCGTTCACTTCATCGCGGAGAACTCTCCGAGGTTTTACCGGGTGGCTAACCTCTCGAAGGCGCTGCACTTGAAGTTCAACATAGCGATGGCGTTTCTCCCCGACGAACTCTACCGTGCACAGGGCAAGACCTTCCGCATAGTCTTCGGGAAACCCATCCCCTGGCAGACTTTCGACGGGAGCAAAACCCCTAAGGAGTGGGCTCAGGAGGTGAAAGAGAAAGTTTACGAATTGGAATAGAGTTTGCGGCGACCCTTCGCCCCAAGACAAAAGAAAAGGCTATACAACTTAATATGGAAGAAATCATTGCACCGGTAGACATCGAAGTCCTCAAGAGTGAACTCACTCCCGACAAGAAACTTCGCAATACGAACAAGGGCGGAAACGAGCTCTATGTCGTCACTGCCCAGAACTCTCCGAATGTTATGCGTGAAATAGGGCGTCTTCGCGAGGAGGCGTTCCGCACGGCCGGCGGAGGCACCGGGGAGAGCCTTGACATAGATTCGTTCGACACTATGGACCCTCCCTGCAAACAGCTCATCGTCTGGGACCCGGACAACGAGGCCATCGTGGGCGGCTACCGCTACATTTTTGGAACTTCCGTGCGTCTGGATGCGGACGGGCAGCCGATTATAGCCACCACCCACCTTTTCCATTTCAGCGACAGATTCATTCAGGAATATCTCCCGCAGACCGTTGAGCTGGGGCGTTCATTCGTCAGCCAGCGCTATCAGAGCGGGGAAATGGGCGCAAAGGGAATGTTCGCGCTCGACAACCTCTGGGACGGGCTCGGAGCCATTATGATGCTCCGCCCGGGGATGAGGTACTATTTCGGGAAAATGACTATGTACCCGTCCTTCAACCGATACGGACGCGACCTCATTCTCCATTTCCTCCACAAGCATTTCGCGGACACGGAGAATCTTGTTGTAACGCGCAATCCGGTGAAGATCGAAACCGACCCTGCCCAGATGGACCGTGTTCTTTGCAAGGACGACTTCAAGGAGGACTACAGGATTCTGAAAAAGGAAATCCAGGCTCTTGGGCTCAACATCCCGCCGCTTGTGAACAGCTATATGGGCATCTCCCCTTCCCTGAAGGTCTTCGGGACAGCCGTCAACGACGAGTTCGGAGACGTGGAGGAGACGGGAATACTGGTGGATTTCAACGACATCTACGACGAGAAGCGCTCACGCCACATTGACTCGTTCATCCGTGAGTGCATCGAGAAGATGAAGGAGAGGTTCCCGACGACATTCGAGAATTTCGAGGGCGAGATTGCCCAGAAAATCACCCGGCGCCGAGAGGAGAGAGCCGCGAAGTTCGAAAAGCAGCGGGAAGAGATGGCCCAAAGGCGCGAAAAGCAGAAAGCTGAGCGCGAAAGACGGCACCAGTCAAAGAAAACTGCTTCAAACAAAGACTAACAAAAAGCGGAGCCCCGGTTGGAGTTCCGCTTTTTAATTACTTGTTGGATTTAACTCTATTGATAAGCTCCGTAGTTTCGTCTGTAGGCGATTCGGCATCGGACTGGCTCAGCCACTCGAGGGCGAGAGCGTTGTTCCCCATCATAAAGCACCCCAGGCCGATGTTGTATTCGAGCGTTGCCCTAACGTAGGAGTCTTTCGTGTCGGAGAGGATTGTAATCCATTTCTTGACGGCATCGTCCCACTTGAACGCGAGCGCGCTTTCAAGCGCTTCATACCAGTCTTCACTGCTCGTGTACCAGATTCCGAAATCCTCCGTTTTCCACTGCGGGGTGAACGAAGAGGAAATCTTGTTTCCGATGTTCTTTCCGCTTGCCTCGGCGTCCGTCCCGGCATCGGCCGCAACGGTGAAGGATTTCACTGCATCGGAAGAGCTGCCAGCGAGAGCGTCGTAGCAACAGAGCGGGAGGTTGAATGTAGTGCCTGCCACATATCCTTCGGCGAACTCTGAAGGGTGTCCGAAAAGAAAGAGAACATCGGCGTCAGTCTTGAGAATGAGGCTCACGAGAGAGTCCGCAGACTCCATTTTGGAGAAATCCTCAGTGTATTCAATCGTGTAGAGCGCTGTGGAGTCGCTCTCCGGGTAGGCGGCGTCAAGCCTGTCGGCAAGGGTTGCCGCAACGGCCCCGGTGAGTTTCATCTCGTCCTGTGTGAGGCCGTAGGGATAGACAATCGCGACATTCTTCCCCGTGAGATTAAGCCCCGAAGCGGAAGGATGGCGCATATCCAGAGTCACATCATAAAGCTGCGGAGAACACCCGCAAAGGGCCGCCGCGACGGCAGCGATGAGCAAAAAACTTTTGAAATCAAAACTTTTCATAATGCTTCAAATAATGGACTTGGACAGGGGCGGAGCGCAAAAGATTAACCTCTATGAGAGCGTCTTTATGTAGTCGGCCGTTAGGTCGTAGTCGTCTGCAGCCGTAATCTTCACTTCAATGAATTTCCCCACAAGGCTCTCAGGCTCAACTTCGCCGAACAAATCCGGAGAGTATTTTACAAGAATCTCGCCATCGACGTCAGGTGATTCGAACTCGCTCCTGCAGACGAAAACTTCCTGGTCAGCAAAGTAGGAATCCACGAGCACTTTTGCCTCAGTTCCGACCCTGGAAAGGTTGTACTGAAGCGAAATTTCTCTCTGGGCAGACATCAATTCGTCGTAACGTTTTTGTTTTGTACTCTGACGCACAGTGTCTTTGAAATGCTCCGCCCCGTATGTCCCCTCTTCTTCGGAATAGGTGAACGCTCCGAGCCTTTCAAAGCGGGCATCGCGAACAAAGTCCAAAAGTTCCCGAAATTCGCGGCTCCCTTCTCCCGGATGTCCAACAATCATAGTGGTCCTGAGCACAACCCCAGGCACCTTTTCCCTCATCTTCGCGATGAGTTCGCGGGTCCATTTGCCGCTGACGCCCCGGTGCATATTGTCCAGCACCTTGTCGCTGATGTGCTGAAGAGGAATGTCCATATAGCGGCAGACCTTCGGGTTCGTCGCCATAATGTCCAGGACATCCTCCGGGAAATCCGCCGGGTAGGAGTAGTGGATTCTGAGCCATTCTATCCCCTCCACCTTTGAAAGAGCCTCAAGAAGCTCCCCGAGAGCCCTACGGTGATAGAGGTCTAGGCCGTAATATGTCGTGTCCTGGGCGATGATTATAAGCTCCCGCACGCCCTTTCCCGCAAGAAACTCCGCCTCCTCGACTAATTTTTCAATCGGGACGGACTTGTGCGCGCCCCTGATGTAGGGAATGGCGCAGTAGGAGCAGCGGCGGTTGCAGCCTTCACTGATTTTAAGGTAGGCATAGCTTCCGCTGCCCTCGGTGAGCACCCTTTTGTGGTCGAGCCTGCGGTCGGGAGAAACTCCCAGAGCGGAAACGACCTCGTCATTGCTGCGTGCCCCGAGCCACTGGTCCACTTCGGGGATGAGTCCGGGAAGCTCAGAGGCGTAACGCTGTGAAAGACAGCCGAATACGACAATTTTTCCAACTTTTCCCGCCTTTTTCCTTTCGGCTACTTCGAGCACGGTGTTGATGGATTCCTCCTTGGCGTCGCCGATGAATCCGCAGGTGTTCACTGCCACGACATCGACAAATTCGCCCCCGTCCCCTTCTTCGGGAACGAGAGCGTAATCGGAAGCGACCTGCGAAAGAATGTGCTCGGTGTCAACCTTGTTCTTCGAACAGCCGCGGGTTATTATCTGAAGTCTCTTTTTTGCCATAAATTATTCGGCCTTTTCAGCTTCGGACTCCTCAGCCTCCTCCTCAGGATTCTCAAAATCGAGGGAAGCATACTTCAGAAGGCAGTTGTACCAGTCCACAACCTTCTTCATATGGGAAACATAGAAGCGGTCGCCGTCGTAGTTAGGCACAGCTTTCTGAAAAAGAGCCTTGAGAGTCTCGGCGTCGGACTTTGAAGATGGTGCCTCAGCGCCTGAGAGAGCTTCTTTGAGGTGGGTGAACACCTCGGCGAGCTTCATCTCTCCTTCGTCGGTGTAGATGGAGATGTCGGAAAGGGAGGTCATTTTGCTCGTGAGACCGAAGCAGCTGCGCTTGTGGTCTGAAAGAGCCTCGGCGATGATGCCGTTGCGTGCGTGGGCGACATACTGGAAAAGTCCGCTCTGCCCTGAGATTGAAAGTATCTTTGCAAGATCTGTTTTCATAATAATAAGTTATTTGTTGTTTTACTTGGGAGGTGGCACACCGAAGCGCAGCGCTTCCCCGTTATAAGTTTATTTAGCTATGCAGGTGACGACCTCAGTCTGAAGCTGCGCGCTCAGAACCCCGTCAGGAAGCGGATCGAGGTGGACGAGGCACTTGCCGCTGCGGGAGTTCTCGAACTCGGCGTAATCGACATACAGCACGCTCACCGAATCGGGCCGCACCGCAAGAGGGAACTGGCAGTTGAGCGTCACGTCAAGAGTCGGCGGATAGACCGAAAGACCCCTCCGGGCCGGCACTCCCCTCACCTCGATCTCCATCGGGACCGTCTGGGTGACATAGCGCCGCACGGAAACTGTGTACTCCACTTCGCTCTGGGAAAGTCTCACGCCGGTTATCGGTTCAAGTTCCACCTGCCCCAGGGCGTCTGAGTCGAGCTCGTTAAGATACACTGTCCGTGTCAGCACTTTTGAGACGTTCGCAAGACGGGCTGGGTCTCCGTAGATGTCGATGGAGTCGGTCTTGAGCTCGATGCCCTTGACGCTCATATACTGCGCCTTGCATTCCACCTCCCCCATCGGGATTACAGGAACTCTCTTGCAGTACTCGGAAGGGAATGAGAAGAAAAGGGTGTCGGTGATGTAGTACTCCGTCGTTACATTTGCCCCGAATATGGTTTTCCCGATTTCAGGCATAGTCTCCGGAACGATGTAGAACATATCCCCTTCCTTGCGTTTGAGGACTCCGGGCTCCAGTTCCACGGTGACAGGTTTCCCTCCCCCGAGGAGTTTGTTTCGAAGGATGCTGTAGCCTGTGGCCCTGCAGCGCGCGATGACGATGCAGTTGTTGGCCGAAACGTTTCTTCTTCCGGTAAGGCTGGATTTTACGGACACGGTGGCCGTCAGCACCTCGCTGTAGCGCAGAGAGATGTTGTGGATGAGCCAAATGCTGAAAGCCAGCAGAAGGGAAAGGAAGAAAACCGTCAAATCCCGTCTGTTGACTTTAACAAAATCCCGAAGCCGAGTAAAGAAACGCCTCATAGGAATTATCTGCTTGCGACGAGCCCAATACCGGAGCAACCTGAGGGTTGTGAGGATTGGGGCGAGGAGTAAAACGAAGTTATCAGCTTTTTATGAAAGTCGTACTACTTTGTTGTAGCTGCTGTTGAAGTAGCCTCAGCGTCTGAGTAGTCCTTGACGACGCCGTTCTTGTCCACGCGGATCTTCACATCCTTGTCAACTTCGAGAACGACATATTTCTCCTTAACATCGACAACGGTGCCGAAGATGCCTCCGACAGTCACGACCTTGTCGCCTTTCTGAAGGCCGTCACGGAATTTCTGGAGTTCCTTCTGCTGTTTGCGCTGCGGGCGGATCATAAAGAACCACATAACAACGAAAATGAGAAGAAGCATAACCCACATTGTCCATCCGCCGGATGAAGCGCCCTGGGCTGCCGGAGCAGACTGCAGGAATGAAATAAGAGCTGTCATAATATAATTTATTATTTGTTAATAATCAAGGTATTACAGGTAGTTGAATTATAGTCTGCGAGGAATTAAAGTCAATTCCTACTCAGAAGTTAAAGACTCTTGGGGAGCACCCCGTCCTCGGAGAGTTTTTTCACAATTCTGTCGAGGATTCCGTTCACGAAGACGCGGCTTTTCGGAGTGCCGTAGAACTTCGCGAGCTCCACATATTCATTGATTGAGACCTTCACCGGGATTGTCGGGAAGTCCATCACCTCGGCGAGGGCCATCACCACGAGAACAACGTCAGACAGGAAAAGCCTGTCGGAGTCCCATCCGCGGGCATTGTCATAGACCATCTGCGAGTATTTGTCGTAGTTCACCAGAGTAAGGCTAAGGAGCCTCTTTACGAATGCCTCGTCATCCTCCACACCGGTGACACCCTGACGCGTCTGGCTGAGGTAGAGCTTCGGAAGAGTCCATTTCCCGCCCTTCGCTATGTCCTCGAATGCCTTGCAGCAGTATGTGAGAGAATAGGCAAGGTCGTCGTTCCAGTAGAGGGACATATCCTCGAGAATGGATGCAAGTTCCTTTGAGTCAACAAATTCCTCCTCGAAAATATGTATAAAGAGTTTGCAGTCCTCCTCGAGGGATGACTCACCGGAGGCCATATAGTCCGCAAAATATTTCTTTGAATAGACGGAGTCCAGCACCTTTTTAAGGAAGAGATCGTACTGAGCCCAGGAGAATTTCTTCTGCTTGAGGAGTTTCGCAAGGTCAATGTCCTCGTCCAGAGCCACAGCAAGGCGGTTTTCGCAGAATTTCATATTCGGATTGCGCTCCTCATCAGTGGGGTTGAACTTGGACCTGAGGGCCTCCACCCTCTCGCGGGCGATCTGGGTGAGCGGGCTGACAATCGCTGACATATAAATGTACAGGTCGCGGGTAGCCTCGCAGGACTCTTTCAATTGCGCCTTAGCGTCTTCCACTCCCATATTTCCCGACAGCACGCAGGCGTAAGCCGTCTTGAATGCCTTTATTCTTAATATTCTTCGATTAAGCATATTTTCTTTCACATATTTCCTGCAAAGATACACACGATTTGAGAAAAAAAACTATATCTTTGCGAAGATTTACTGTTCTTTTGCAAAAAAAGAGCGATGAATGGAAACATTATTTAACTAAAATAAAACTAAGATGTACAGCGAAGATTATGATGGAGCCAATGCTCAGGGTCGTAACGGGGAGGATGTTTATTCTAAACCTGTGAAAGCGGGAAAACGCACCTATTTCTTTGATGTCAAAGCCACAAAAGGCAATGACTACTACCTGACAATCACTGAAAGCAAGCGCCGCGTCGAAGGCGACGGCCGTTTCACATACGACAAGCACAAGATTTTCCTCTACAAGGAAGATTTCGAGAAGTTCTCAGAAGGCCTTCAGGAGGTCATTGACTACATCAAGAAGAACGCGCCTGAAATCGAGAAACCCGCGCCAGACGGGTATAACTCGAATGTGAATTTCGAGGAGTTGTAAACGCGTAAAAAGCGGTCCGCAGCATTGGCGGGCCGCATTGGTATGGCAGACAACTATCTCGAAAAGCGTCGCGAGGATTATCTCGCCCGCAAGGAAAAAGCCGAGCGGAAGCGAAAGGAAACCTTTCGCAAAAGGCTCGAGGAATACAAAAAGAAAATAGGGTTCAAGGATGCTTGAACCCTATTTTTGATTAGAAACCTTGCGCGCCTGAAGGAAGCCGGATTAGACTCTAAAGCGCCTGCTCCAAAAAGGCTATGAAACCCGGGATGCTGAGGTCATACCCTCTGGCGGGAGCTATCTGGCGTCCTTCGCTGTCCAGGAGCACATAGTTCGGCTGGGAATTCACATTAAAGCGGGTGCGGGCGATGTAGGCGTTTGCGCGGCCTATTTCCTTATAGACTTCGCCATTTTCCGCTTTTACCCAGTCGGCCTCGTCAAGCCGAGTCTTGTCATCAACATACAGAGCAACCACCTCGAACTTCGTTGAGAGCAGCTCCAGCACTTTCGGGTCGCTCCAGACCCTCGACTCCATCTCCCTGCAGTTCACGCAGCCGTGGCCGGTTATGTCGACGAAAATCGGTTTTCCGCTCCTGCGGGCGGCCGCAATGCCGTCCTCGAGGGTGAAATAGCCTTTCAGTCCGAGCGGCATCTTGAGGTCGTAACGCTGAGCATAGGAGTCATTGAAATCCGCTGAGGCCGTGTTCGTCACGGCTGCCGTACTGCTTCCGAGAACGAAATCCTGAGTCTCGATTGGCGGTAGATAGCCGCTGAGAGCTTTCAGCGGAGCGCCGAACATTCCCGGAATCATATACACTACGAACGTGAAGTCGATTATTGCAAGGGCGAGCCTCTTCACGGAAATGTGTTCCACCTTCTCATCGTGAGCGAAGCGGATTTTTCCGAGGAGATAGAACCCGAGCAGCGTGAAGACCACGATCCAGATTGCGAGGTAAACCTCCCTGTCGAGAAGGCCCCAGTGGTAGGTCTGGTCGGCGACGCTGAGGAATTTGAAGCCGAGCGCCACCTCAATGAATCCGAGCACCACCTTGACGCTCCCGAGCCAGCTGCCGCTCTTGAGTTTTGTAAGCAGCGACGGGAAGAGGGCGAAGACCGTGAACGGAAGCGAGAAGGCAACCGAGAATGCGAACATAGTCACAATCGGCATCCAGAACTGCCCGGAGGTGGACTGGATAAGCACCGTGCCCACAATCGGTCCTGTGCAGGAGAATGAAACAAGCACGAGGGTGAGAGCCATAAAGAACACACCCACAAGCCCCTTGCGGTCGGATTTGCCGTCGGCCTTGTTCACCCACGAAGACGGGAGGGTGATTTCAAACGCGCCGAAAAACGATGCCGCGAAAGTCATAAAGACAATGAAGAAAATTATGTTCGGCAGCCAGTGCGTTGCAAGCCAGTTGAATATGTCGGCCGTAACTGCGTCTCCCCCGGCGATCCAGGTTATGAGAATTATGAGGGATATCGGCACCGTGTAGAGAAGCACGATGAAAAGTCCGTACATAAAGGCGTTGAACCTTCCCCTGCGGGCATTCCCGGAGTTCTTGAGGAAGAAGGAAACCGTCATCGGCACCATCGGGAAGACGCACGGAGTGAGCAGCATCGCAAAGCCCCAGAGAATGGCCTGCAGGACAAGTCCCCAGTCAAACGGAGCGCTTTCCTTTGAGGATGCGGCTGAAACAGACTCGCCGCCGGCCTCTGAACCGGCATTGCCGTCAGAGCTTGAAACGCCCGCCGCGTCACCCTCGTTGAGTTTTACTTCAAAATCGTGATATTCAGGAGGATAGCAACTTGTAGCCTCGCAGCAGACAACCCTTGAAGTGCATTTGACGGAGGCTCCCTTAGTTGGGTCCAGAACCCTGAACTTCTGCGTCAGGACCAGTTTGCCTTCCACCGTGCGGGAATCCCCGTTTACGGTAATTTCGCTCCCATCTTCCAGCTCCCCCGCCTTTTCGCAGTTCACCAGGGAGGTGAATTCAATCTCCGGGGCGGAAAACTCGTCCGTGAGCGGATAGGTGTGATAGCCCTCTGAGAGCGTCCCCGTGAATGTAACGGAAACCGTCTCGCCCTCCTTTGCCGTGTCCACTTTCCACGAAAGATTGTCGGCATAGAGTGAAGAAATGCTGCCCACGGCGACCGCGAGCAGCATAACCAATTTATTTACAATTGATTTTGTCATAATTTAACGATAAATCAAGGGTATGCGTGAAAGGATGGGGCACAGAACCCGCTCCCGTTATTTTGCGAAGGCGACTGAACGGGTCTCGCGGATGACGGTGATCTTAACCTGTCCCGGATAAGTCATCTCATCCTGAATCTTCTTCGCGATGTCGGCTGAAAGCGTCTCGGCCTGAGCGTCGGTTACCTGCTCGGCTCCGACGATTACCCTGAGCTCACGGCCTGCCTGAATTGCGTACGCCTTCACGACGCCCGGATATGACTGACCGATGTTCTCAAGATCCTTGAGCCTCTTGATGTAGGACTCGATTACCTCACGGCGTGCTCCAGGCCTTGCACCTGAGATTGCGTCGGCAACCTGGATGATAGGAGAAAGGATGGAAGTCATCTCAATCTCCTCGTGGTGCGCTCCGATTGCGTTGCAGATTTCAGGACGCTCCTTGTACTGCTCGGCGAGCTTCATACCGAGGAGTGCGTGCGGGAGATCCGGATCCTCGTCGGAAACCTTTCCGATGTCGTGGAGAAGGCCGGCCCTCTTGGCTGCCTTTGCGTTGAGTCCCAGCTCTGAAGCCATCGTGGCGGCGATGTTTGCCACCTCGCGTGCGTGCTGGAGAAGGTTCTGGCCGTATGATGAACGGTATTTCATCCTACCGATGAGCTTGATGAGTTCGATGTGGATGCCGTGGATGCCCAGGTCAATGCAGGTTCTCTTTCCGATTTCGAGAATTTCGTCCTCAAGCTGCTTCTGAACCTTTGCTACGACCTCCTCGATGCGGGCCGGATGGATTCGTCCGTCAACGACGAGCTGGTGCAGAGAAAGCCTTGCGACTTCCCTTCTGACCGGGTCGAAGGCAGAAAGAAGAATTGCGTCAGGAGTGTCGTCAACGACGATTTCAACTCCGGTCGCTGCCTCGAGGGCGCGGATGTTACGTCCTTCCCTACCGATGATGCGGCCCTTCACCTCGTCGTTTTCGATGTTGAACACAGTTACAGCATTCTCGATGGCGGTCTCGGTGGCGGTGCGCTGGATGGTGTTGATTATTATCCTCTTGGCTTCCTTTGTGGCGTTCAGACGGGCGTCGTCCATAACATCGTTGATGTAGGACTGGGCCTCGGTTCTCGCCTCCGCTTTCATATTCTCCATAAGGATGTTCTTCGCCTCGGCGGCGCTCATCCCGGCGATGCTCTCAATCTGACGGTTGGCCTGCTCGCGAAGGCGGTTGTACTCGTCGCACTTGCGGTTGGCAATTTCAACCTGAGCCTTGAGGTTATCCCTGATGGAGTCCGCCTCCCTCTGCTTCCTCTGGAGTTCAGCATTCTGCTGATTCAGAGTGTTTTCCTTCTGCTTGAGACGGCTCTCGGTCTCCTTGATGGCGGCATTGCGCTCATTGACCGTTTTCTCGTGTTCGTTCTTGAGCTGGAGGAACTTCTCCTTTGCCTGGAAAATCTTCTCCTGCTTTATGTTTTCGGCCTCAAGACGGGCCTGCTCGATGATTTCGTCCTTGCGGCCTTTCATAACAAAATGCCTCACGAGAAGATATATTCCCACTCCGAGGGCTGCTCCCGCAACGGCGGCTATTATATAGTATAGTACCATAAAAAAGTTATTAAGTTGTATATCAATAATTTATAAAGTTCAACAAAAAAGTGGCCGTCTCCAACAGGAAACGACCACTGTATAAAAAAATCCGTTAGCCCGATTGACAGAAACCTTAAATAAATTAAGATTTGAGTTCCGTAAGGTTCAGAAATCCTCCGTCCCGCAAGCGGAATCCCCCGAAGGGTCACCTAGGTCCGTCTTCCCCTTTCCGAGCGTACTCTGTTACCGAATTGGTGTTGATTTCAGCAAGTGAGCAGCTAACGGATTATCTTTCAATCTTTTCGATATAACCTTTCATCTCCCTTTCGAGATTCTCCGCCTCATTCTGAAGAGCCATCATCTGTTCCTGATAGTGAAGGTTCGTCATACAGATGTTCAGCGCCATAAAAACGAGGACATCTTCCTTCGAACGCGAGTCGAATTTTTCCGCGTAAGCCTCGAAAATCTCGTTTATGTTTTTCGCCGCCGTACGGATGAACTGCTCCTGTTTTTCAGATGTAGCCTTCAGGGTGTATTCAGTCCCAAGAATTTTCACTGTTATGCTTCTTCCCATAATCAACCCTCCATCAAGCCTATACACCTGTCAATTTCCTTCACAAGAGCCTCAATCTTCTTCTTCGCCTCCGGAGTGCGCTCATTTGCGCCCGAAAATGCGTTGGCGAGTTTAAGGTTATCGATTTTCTTTTCTAACTCAGTAATCTTTTCCTCACGGGTTTTGCATTGCTCGGAGAGCCGACGGTTTTCTTCTTCCAGCTTCAGCCTTTCCGCCCTTTCACTTTCGTATGCGGAAACCAAACGGATGTATTGCTGTCTGATGTTGTCGAGCATTTCGTCGCTTTTAAAACCCACTTTGCAAATATAGCAAGAATACCCGAAATGTCAAAGAAAATTCCTATCTTTGGAAAATTTATCGAAATTCGTATGCACGACATTCTTCTTAAAAATATCCTTTGCAATGATGTCAGAAGCGACATTTACATCGATTCCGACACTATTGCGAAAATTGTCCCCACAGGTTCCGTCTCCGCCGAGGAGGCCCTGGAGGTCGTTGACTGCAGCACAAAAGCGGCCGTTCCGGGCTTTGTGAATATGCACACCCACGCGGCTATGTCACTTCTGAGGGGTGTCGGGGAGGATATCGCCTTCCACGAATGGCTTGCGAAAGTCTGGGAAATCGAGTCGCACCTCGACGAGGAGTTTGTGTACTGGGGGACGAAGGTCGCCTGCCTGGAGATGATAAAGACCGGAACGACCACCTTCAACGACCACTACTGGTACCCGCTCGTAGCGCACAAAGCCGCAGTGGAAATGGGCCTGAGGCCGGTTTCGTCCTACGTCGTAATCAACAAGATGACCGACACGGAGAACGAAATCGAGAAGGTGAGGTGCTGGAAAATGTACGAAGCTTCGAAACAGTGGGAGAAGAACCTCAGGTTTTCTATGGCCTTCCACGCTCCATATTCAGTGAGCGAGCCGATGATGATCTGGGCGGCGGAATTTGCCCGCTCGCACAACCTTCCGCTTCACATCCACCTGTCCGAGACACGCAAGGAAGTGGAGGACAGCCGGGCTGCGCACGGAGGACTGAGTCCGGTGGAATACCTCGACAGCATCGGGGTCCTGGGTCCGAACCTTGTCGCCGCGCACACTCTCTGGCTTTCCGACCACGACATCGAACTGCTCGGGCGCCACAAGGTTACCTGTGTCCACAACATAAACTCCAATCTCAAGCTCAGCAGCGGCTACCATTTCGCCTACCGCGAGCTCAAAGAGGCTGGCTGCAAGGTCTGCATAGGCACGGACGGATGCGCTTCGTCCAACAATCTGGATATGCTGGAGGCGATGAAGACCACAGCGATGATGCAGAAGGGATGGAGGTTCGACCCTACGGTCTGCCCGCTGGACGAGCTGCTGGATATGGCGACGGTAAACGGCGCGGACGCTCTGGGGCTTCTCACCGGCCGCCTCGAGGAGGGAAGGATTGCGGACATAAACATTGTTGAGACTGACAACTATAATTTCCTCTCCCCGGGCTCGTTCCTTGCAGGGCTGGTCTATTCGGCCCACAGCGACTGCATCGACTCGGTCATCTGCAACGGAAAGTTCGTGATGAGGGGCCGGAAAGTCGAAGGCGAGGCTGAAATTCTGAGCGAGGCGAGAAAAGTTCTGGGTAGGATTATGCGATAGCCTCCCCTTTGTCTTTTACATTGTGACAATTTAACAACCAATTACTTATACCATTTGAAAACAAAAAAGTTATGGACGAAAGAATTGAAAGAATACAGAAAGCTGCGGAGTACATCAGGGCGAAAATCGCCGGACACTCCCCCGTTGTGGGAATCGTGCTCGGAAGCGGACTTGGGCAGTTGGCGGGAAAAATAGAGAATCCGATTGTGATTCCGTATGCCGAAATTCCCGGATTTCCGGTTTCAACTGCAATCGGGCACAAGGGAAACATAGTCTCGGGCACGCTCGGAGGCAAGGAGGTGATTGCGATGCAGGGCCGCTTCCACTACTACGAAGGCTACCCGATGGATCTTGTGACCCTGCCTATCAGAGTTATGAAAGTGCTTGGCATTCAATACCTTTTCGTGTCGAATGCCGCCGGAGGGGTGAACTACGACTTCAGGGTCGGAGACCTTATGATTATCCGCGACCACATCAACCTGCTCCCCAATCCGCTCATCGGAAAGAATCTCGACGACTTCGGTCCGAGGTTCCCTGATATGACCCGGCCGTACGACCTGGGCCTCATCAAAAAGGCCGAATACATAGCCGCCGAGCTCAACATTCCGCTCAAAAAGGGCGTTTACATCGCCGGCACGGGGCCTTCCTACGAGACTCCGGCGGAGTACAAGTATTTCCGTCTTGCGGGCGGAGACGCTGTCGGGATGTCCACGATTCCGGAAGTTATCGTTGCGCGCCACTGCGGCATCCCGGTTTTCGGTATGTCGGTGATTACCAATGAGGCGCATGACGACTACGCCGAGGACTATGTGAACGACGGTGCGGATGTCGTGAGGGCTGCGGATGCGGCTGCGGGAAGGATGAGTATGCTGTTTGAGAAATTGATAGAATCTCTTTGATAAGATTGAATACGAAGCGGTTTACTGCTTTGTTCTTAAAGGAATTAGTTAACTAAAGTTTCGCAGTGCGAAACGAATGGTTATATAAAAATAAGTTAGATACTTGCGAAACTTAAGTTAGTCAAATGGACGAAAGATATTCAAAGATTGTTGACGCCGCGAAGGTGCTTCAGACAAAGATCGGGAACGACAGACATCCCGAGGTGGGGATTGTGCTCGGAAGCGGGCTGGGAAGGCTCGCAGACCTTATTGAAGATGCCGTGACCGTCCCCTACTCCGAGATTCCGGGGCTTCCCCTTGCAACTGCCATCGGGCACAAGGGAAATTTCATCGCCGGGCGCCTGGGAGGAAAAACCGTCATCGCGATGCAGGGACGCTACCACAGCTACGAGGGCTACCCGATGCAGCAGGTCGTGCTCCCGGTAAGGATTCTCAAAGTGCTGGGAATCAGCACGCTGCTGGTTTCCAACGCCGCCGGAGGAGTGAATTTCGGCCTTCACATCGGAGACCTTATGATTATCCGCGACCACATCAATATGCTTCCGAACCCACTGATAGGTCCGAACTACGAGGACCTCGGACCGAGGTTCCCGGATATGACAAGGCCGTACGACCTTTCGCTCATCCGGGCCGCGAAGGACATTGCAGCGAGGGAAGGAATCGAGCTGAAAGAAGGAGTCTATCTTGCCTGCACCGGGCCGACCTACGAGACCCCGGCGGAATACGCATTTTTCCGCAAAATCGGAGCTGACGCCGTGGGAATGTCCACCACTCCGGAAGTCATCGCGGCAAGGCATTGCTCTCTTAGGGTGTTCGGAGTTTCGGTCATCACCGACGAGGCGCACAGCAACCCGGACGACTATGTGACTGACGAGAACGAAATCCTTCGCGCGGCGGACGCTGCAGGCGAAAAGATGAACCGCCTGTTTATCAGACTAATAGAAGAACTGTAACTTCAACGTATCTGAATTAAAAGAGGATGACTAAAAAGTCCCGGAGGGACCGCGCCGGAGGCGCTAGATTCCCCTAATAGGGGTCACAGACGCAAGTCTGCGGGGGTTAAGATGTCTGAAAGAGGGTGACCAAAAGTCAAATTTTGACTTTTGGGTCATCCTCTTTTTTTTGCGCGTAGGAAAGAGGTCGAATAAAAGGCCTCTTAATTAAATACACGGTTCAGGTCGTTCTCAAGATATGGCCCGACAAGTTTCTCCGGAATGAACTCCCAGTGACCGATAACGGCGGGGTCCCCCACCTGGGCAGGGTCAAGAACCGGATGGGCCTTGAGGTAGTCGTACAGGACATCCCTGTACTCGGGAAGTCTCTCCACAATTCGGGAGTCAATCTCCGCCGGGTCAATCCCCGCCGCCCGGAGCAGTCCGCCGCCCCCGCAGGCACGGTAGGAAGTCATCGCCACACGGTACTCCCTCCCCTCGTCAAATTCGCTGCCGCCCGCCATTGAGGAAATCACGATGCGCTCTCCGCGAGGCTTTGTCACATCCACGGTGTAGTTCAGCCCTGCCGCAGAGTCGAAATTGTAGGAACGGTTGCGGAAAGACCATCTGGTGCGGCCTGTGCGCGGATCGGCTCTGCGGTCGATTTTCAAAAGCGCAGGAGACGATGCAGTCGGCTTTTTGGAAAGCTCAGAAGCGGACAAGGTGTTTATCCAGCCGTCGTAGGAAGCCTCAAGATAGTCCTTGATTTCCTTTCCGCTCAGCCGCACGACAAACATCTGGTTTTCATACGGATAGATGGTGAAAAGGTCGTTGTAGATGAGCGTTCCGGCCTTCACCGTGCCGTCGAAAGTGAGCGGCGCCGCAATCGAAAGGTCAACTCCTTTTTGGGAGAGTCCGAGGCGGTGAACAAGATTGAGATAGTCGGACATCCCGGTGTAGCCGTCACGGGTCCTGAGGTCGGAAAGCAGCGCACCGACTTTCTGCGTCGTGAACGCCTTCACAGCCAGGTAATCCTTGTAGAACGCCTTGCGCATAACGGTGTCCACAAGTTCCCTTTTGACTGGGATGAGCTCGGCGGCGACCTTCTTGGAAACGACTTTTCCGTCCTTTATCTCCACACTGATGCGCCCGTGGCCGATGTTGCGGCAGTGGCTGCCGGAGTTTATGAGGGCGAAGGTGCTGTCGGAGTTCTCCGCGGTGAAAGGACGGTGGTCGTGAGCACAGAGAAGAATGTCCACGCCCCTAAGGGTCTTGAAAAGGTCAAGTCCCTCGGCCTCAAGGGATTTTCCGTCACCCGCTCCCGTTGCAGTGTGGGTTGCAACTATCACTATGTCTGGATGTTCCTTTTGCCGGACTTCATCCACTTTCGCCTGCATCATATCCACAATCGGGACAAAGTCCATCCCCTCCCAGAGCGAAGGAGTGAGCCAGGCCTTTATGTTTGCGTTGCCGGCGCCGATTACAGCCACCCTTAGGCCGTCCCGTTTAAGGATCTTATACTCGTCAAAATATGCCCCGGAGCCGTCCGTACGCGGATAATTCGCTGCGAACCAGGGCATCTGCATCTCGCCGCGGACCCTGTCATAGACCCCGTGCCCGGTCTCCACATCGTGGTTTCCCACGCATACTGCGTCGTATTTCATATAATTGACCATCCGCGCATAGACGTGGGTGGAAACGGTGTCCACATAGTTGAAATAGTAGGCCGCATTGTCGCCCTGAAGGCAGTCCCCGGCGTCGATAAGGATAACATTTTCCGCCCCACGTGCGTGCCGGACGCTGTCCACATAGTGGTTTACGGCAAAGAGCGACCCTCTTGTGCGCGAAGAGACGTAGGTGGAGTCGAAATAGGAGCCGTGGACATCGTTTGTGGAGAAAATGTCGATTTCATAAACGCCGTCCCGGGGGCCGCAGGAAAGAAGCAGGACCGAAGAGGCAACGACGAGAAGGCAGGAATGTAACTTATTCATAATCGGGGTGTTATATCTATATAAATATGGACTATTTTTCAGCGTAAAAGGACCATTTGCCTAAAATGGCTCGCATATTCCCTCCGGGCAAGGCTCAGGGCGGGGCTCCGGACGGGGATGACGATGTCCTCTCTCGCCTTTATGAGGCAGTCCCCGCATAAGTTCGTGCAGGTCGAAAAGGAGCGAAACAGTCTGGCTCGTGCCTGAGAACTGATTGAGGTGGAAATGCAGAAAAACCGAGGCTTTCAGATTCACGCCGCGGCAAATGCGGGGAGCGTAGTAAACTTCGAGACGGTCGTAAAGTCCGCTCTGAATGTCGGCGGTTGTGCCAGTTCCGATGTCGGTTGTGGAGCTCCAGCGCGGGTCCGTCATCCTGTAGAAAGCGTCGCCCTTGTAGAAATTTCCCTCTCCATAGAGCGTTCCTGCGGAGTCTGTCCAAGAATAATATGGAAAGAGATTCTTTCCAACGGTGAGGCGGTTTTCAATACCTACGCCCCAGTGCTGCACGGTGGCGAGGATTTCCCCGGCGTAGGGGGCGACAAAATGCCCGACCGCCACTCTGTCCCGCTGCAAAGCCTGAATCCAGCCAGCCCTGAGGGAGAGTTTTTGGATGTGGGCGAAAGGCGCGAAATCAAAGGTTATGTGGGGCTCCGCGAGGATGTTGTCGCACACGGAGTTGACCTCTCCCGAGCAGGCATAGTGCATCAGATAGGCTTCATAGCCCAACCTGAGCCAATTTAGCGGACGATAATCTCCGCTTGAGAAAATCATAAATTCTTCCCTTCGAGTCTGGCTGAACATACCGGTCCAGTCACAGCCGAGTTCAAAGCGGGATTTTTCCCTGTCCCAGCTGAAAAGGATGCCCTCGAAGGTGTTGTCGTAAAATTTCAGTTCGTCAGAGAAAAAGACCGGAGACCAGTCTCCCCGGGAAAAACTGCGGGGGAAAAGTCCTGCCGTTATGCGGAAATCCGTAGTGGGGAACTTGATGCCGAGCTGATAGTAAAATAGAAGGTTGCAGCGCATCTCGTTGTCGGAAGTGCCGAATTCCTTCAGCGCATCCACTCCCGCCATAAGACGGTGGGAAGTCCTCCCGGCATCGGCATTGAAGCCCACCATCGGGGCGAGCCTTGCACCGAAAAGGGTTTTGGAGGCCTGGAAGCCGCTGCGGTCATATTCGCGGTTGTCGAAACGGAAATCAAACCCGAGGTCGTAGTCGAGACGGATCTGCGCCCCCGCGGCAAGGGAGAGCGAAAGAAGAGCGGCGAGGCTTGCAAGTAGTCGTTTAAGCATAAAATCGGCGTTTTAAGCGCCAGATAGGGCTTTTGTGGCTACTTGGAGCCCCGCTCCGACGCAAAATCTTACAAATTTAGCGTTATTTTAGTAATTTTGTAGCCTTGAAAGGGTGGAATATCACACTCCTACGAGGATATTTCCACAAAATATTGAATAAACTATGCTTCGACTTCAGACACCGGTTGAATTTCCCCAGAGCGGGATTGGGATAAGCTACTCCGACTCCATTATGCTTCTTGGAAGCTGTTTCTCCGACAACATCGGGAAAAGGCTGCAAGAAAGGGGCTTTAACGCCTGTCTGAACCCCTTCGGAACGCTCTATAACCCCGAATCCATCCTTTCAAGCATCCTCCGGCTCGACTCCGGGGAGCCTTTCACGGAGAAGGAGTGCGTTCAGATGGGAAGCGGGAGCGCTCTCTGGTGCTCTTTTTCGCACCACACTCTCGCCGCCCGCGAAAACCCGGGGGAGTTTCTCCGCTGCGCCAACGAGGCTCTCGGGAAGTCATCCGCGTTCTGGAAAAAGAGCGACAAAGTCATAATAACTTTCGGCACAAGCTGGTGCTATCGGTTTACGGAAAGCGGCAGGATAGTTTCAAACTGCCTCAAAAGAGACGCGAAGGAGTTCTCGAGGGAGTTTCTTCCCTCAGAGAGAACGGCTGAGATTGTTTCCCGCATAGTCCGAGAGCACCCCGACAAGCAGTTCATTTTCACCGTGAGTCCGATCCGTCACTTCAAGGACGGGGCGCACTCAAACGCGCTCAGCAAGGCGAGCCTGCTGCTGGGGGTTGAAAGGGGAATGAAAATGGCGGATGAAGCGCACTGCACAGAGGCTCCAAATGCAGATAATGCGCAAGGGCAAAAGAGAGCCGAATATTTCCCGGCGTACGAAATTCTTATGGATGAGCTTCGCGACTACCGCTTCTATGCCCCCGATATGCTCCACCCGTCAGAGCAGGCCGCAGACTATGTTTTCGAGCGCTTCCTCGCCTGGGCTCTTCCAGAGGCCGAAAGGGGCCGCCTGCAGAGGGAAGAAAAAGCCTTCAGGCAATCTCAACATAAACCTCTTGAAACCAGAAAGTAAATAAAATGTGCGGGGGAGGCAGAGGTTGACCGCTTCTATTCAGCCCCTGCTCTGTCTCTCCACTGCTTTGGAGAGCACCCCACGGCCTTGAGGAACTGCCTGTGGAAATTGGACCGGTCGCTGAACCCGCACCGCTCCCCTATCACGTTCACAGGCACATTCGGGCTCTCAAGAAGCATCTTCTTCGCGTCCTCAATCCTGAGATTGGTCCGCCAGGTGCGGAAATCCATCCCCTTGTCGGCGAAATAGGTCTGAAGCAGTTCCTTCGAGGTCTTGAGCTCGGAGGCAATCTCGTCGCGGGTCTTGTCGCACTCGCGGTAGCGCCCCGCCTCCACCCAGGCCGAGAGGGATGCCCCAAGCGTCTGGAGGTCCTTGTCCGTGTAGATGAGTTCGCTGTCGCTCTGAGCGGCCCCCTTAGTGCTCTTTTTCTTTGTCGCGGCCTTCTTTTTTTTCACCTGGCCGACGAGACCCTCGCCCGTAAGCGCCTTGTAGGCGAACGCGTCCAGGAGGAGTTTGTGGGAGCCGAGAAAAGAGATGAAATTCACTGAGAAATAGAGCATAAACAGCGCATAGAAAAGCACATAGACCTTCATCAGCGAGCGCGGAAGGAGCATATACACAAGAACGAACATCTGCGTCAGCATCATAATTATGTAGCAGAAGCGGATCCATTTTATCTTGTGTTCCTCGTCCTCGTCGTAGTAGATTTCGAGCTTGTGGAGGGCCCGGCGATAGCTGCGGTCGAAGGCGATTATGTGCACAATGCACTGAGCGACAAAGAGAACGATGCTGCTGATGTAGGCGGTCACCCTCACCCATTTGACCGGGTAGTCATAGTAATAGACCAGCGCGACGGACCAGATGGCCACAATCATTATGTTGAGCCAGTATTTGTCGTTTCCCGTCGGATTCGGATCCATCAGCTGAAGGAGCGAAAAGGAGAGAATCACCGAGGAGAGCGCCGTCACGACGAACATCATCATCGCCGGGAAGAAGTCGTTCCACTCGTAGTCAATCCTCGATATAGTGTAGATAAAAATGACTCCGGCAAGGGCAAAAGTCGCTGCAATCGCGTTCTTGGTGTGTGCCAGCCGCCTTGTGTACGGCGAAGAAGGCACCTTTATGAAGAAAAGGAGCAACGCGAGAGTAATGGCAACCACGGATGCGATGCCGAAAGAAAGTTTTATATTTAAATCCATAACTAGGTTAATGTGCAAACCCTGCGCCCTTTTTGAGAGCGGGAGCGCAAAATTACGGAAAATTTCGCTAATTTTGCAAGGTTTTTCGCACCGCATCGGCCTTAATGGCTCAGGCGCATTGCCACGGAGCACACTTTCCGAAGGCCATAGAGGGGAGGAAGAAAAACTTGCATAGAGATTTTTAAATCATAACATCTTCTACATCAATATGTTCGAGAATCTGTCAGATAAGCTTGAGAGGTCGTTCAAAATTCTCAAGGGTGAAGGGAAAATTACTGAAATCAACATAGCCGAGGCTCTGAAGGAAATCCGCCGCGCTCTTCTTGACGCCGATGTCAGCTACAAGACAGCCAAGGAGTTCTGCGACACGGTGAAGGCAAAGGCCATCGGCCAGAACGTGCTCACTGCAGTGAAGCCGCAGCAGATGATCGTGAAAATCGTCCACGACGAGCTCGCCGCCCTGATGGGAAGCGAAAGCAGCGACATCAACCTCAAGGGCAATCCTGCAGTTGTTCTTGTCGCCGGTCTGAACGGTTCGGGTAAGACCACATTCTCGGGCAAACTCGCGCTCTACCTCAAGAGCAAACGCGGAATGAAGGTTCTTCTCGCGGCTTGCGACACCTTCCGCCCTGCGGCAATCAACCAGTTGAAAGTGCTCGGAGAGAGCATCGGAGTGCCGGTCTATTCAGAGGACGGGGTTCAGGACCCGATTGCAATCGCAAAGAACGCGATCTCCAAGGCAAAGGCCGAGGGCATCCCGGTCGTGATTGTCGATACTGCCGGACGGCTTGCGGTGGACGAGGAGCTTATGAACGAGATTTCAGCCCTGCACAAGGCGATAACCCCTACGGAAACGCTCTTCGTTGTGGATGCGATGACAGGTCAGGACGCAGTGGCTACGGCCAAAGCCTTCAACGACCGTCTTGATTTCGACGGAGTGGTTCTCACGAAGCTCGACGGTGACACCCGAGGCGGTGCAGCCCTTTCCATCCGTACGGTGGTCGGCAAGCCTATAAAGTTCGTCAGCACGGGAGAGAAGATGGAGGCGCTGGACCAGTTCCACCCGGAGAGAATCGCCGACCGAATCCTCGGTATGGGTGATGTGGTTTCCCTCGTGGAGAAGGCTCAGGAGCAGTTCGACGAGAAGCAGGCCCGCGAGCTCAAGAAGAAACTCGCCAAAGACCAGTTCACTCTTCAGGATTTCTACAACCAGATTCAGCAGATTAAGAAGATGGGTAACATCAAGGACCTCGCGGGGATGCTCCCTGGGATGGACAAGGCGCTGAAGGATGTGGACATCGACAACAAGACCGCTTTCAAGACCACAGAGGCCATAATCCAGTCTATGACCCCCTACGAGAGGGAACACCCGGAGTGCATCAACGGCAGCAGAAAGAAGAGGATTGCGGACGGCAGCGGCACATCGCTCCCGGAGGTGAACAAGCTGCTGAAGCAGTTTGAGGGGACTAGGAAGATGATGAAGATGGCGATGGGGGCCGGCGGGAAGATGAATCTGATGCGTAATTTAAGACGCAATTAACCCCTGCTCCAAGGATTTTCTAACTGGATTTTCTAACTGGATTTTCTAACTGGATTTTCTAACTGGATTTTCTAACTGGATTTTCTAACTGGATTTTCTAACTGGATTTTCTAACTGGATTTTCTCTTAGGATTGACTTTTTGAAACTCTCTCTGATGATTCGGGGAGAGTTTTTTCTTTTAATAGAGGGAATTACAATATTCCCTTTAACCAGTTCAGGAAGGCGACGGCCCAGTGGTTGCGGCCTTCCATCTCATCCGCGCCGAAACCGTGGCCGGACTCGTCCCATTCGTAGAAAACGTGGCTGACGCCCTTCTCGGTGAGGGCCCTGTCATAGACTTCGCTGTTCTCGCACCGAACGGTCTCATCGTCCCTGCAGCAGGTGAGAAAAACCGGCGGCATATCCTCCCTCACGCACTCCTCCAGCGAAAGCCTGTGTTCAATCTCCCCGGTCTCGGAACCGATAAGATTCTGCTTTGAAAGGCTGTGCACAAGTGGCTCACGCATTGACACGACAGGATAAATCATCGCGGTGAAAGCCGGACGAAGACTCACCGCCGAATGCCCTTTCTCGCGGTTTGAGAGCACATCCCAGTCCCACCAGGTGCCGAGAAGCCCCGCCAGATGCCCTCCCGCGGAAAAGCCCATTGCACCGACCTCCTCCGGGTTCACTCCGCAGCGCTCCGCAAGAGACTCCCCCTTCGAGTTGTCACGAACAAGGCTCATCGCTTTTTGAATGTCCTCGAACATATCCGGGAAATGATTTCCCCACAGCCCCCTGCGGTAGCGCAGGACAAAGGCGCTGATGCCGTTTGCGTTGAGCCAGGTGGCGATTTTTGTACCTTCAGTGTGGCCGTCGAGCCAGTAGTAGGAGCCTCCCGGGCATACTATGACTCCGATCCCTGTGTTCCGGTCCTGGGGAGCGGGAAAAACCAGAAGTTCAGCTCCGCTGTCCCCCGCCTTATGGCGCGAGCCGGACCAAAGATGCACTTTGTAGGCAGGCTTGCTGTCCGAAGGAGAGACCTCGGAGGGCGCAACGGGAGCGGAAAGAGACGCAGAAGAGATTTCGGCCGAGCCTCCCTCACCGTTTACGCTCCAGTCGTCCGTAGCGGGAAAAAAAGAAAGAGCCGCAGCCGCCAAAAAAGAAAACAAGCTCCCCATCGCCTCTAAAGCCACATTTCAAGATGAACTTCCCCCTCGGCCTTCCGCTCCTGCTCAGGGGTGAGATTGCAGAAAAAGTTGATTCCTGTCATCGCCTCCACATCGTCGATGGTGGTGGAATATTTCTCCAGTTTCTTCTTTCCCGCCTTGTTCTCGCAGATGAAGCCGATTCCATAGTAATCGCCCTCCCACTTAATCAGCAGAACTTTGTAGAAAGCGTCCGGCACAGCAACTTTATGAGGCCCGATGCACCCGTAGGCATAGTCGGTGTATATCGGTCCGGAGGTAATCCACAGTTTCCCGTAGTATTTTGCAAGCGAACGGCAGGTTTCCTCAAGGGATTTCCAGACGCCGTTGTTTAGGTTATGGTTTTGGGGGCAGGCATTGGTGTAGTAGAAGCACTCCTTCATAGCCGTCTCGCTCCATTTCATATCGGCCGCAGGGGCCATATGCCCGCGGTCCCATCCGGAGTTCCGGTAGTCGTTGTTGTCGCCCTGGATAAAGTCCAGAGAGTAGTCCACGCTGAATTTTGCCGCCCTTTCCTCCACTCCGTCAGTTTCCTCGGAAGTAAGTTCCCATGCCACCCAGTCGGGGGTTTTGTGCGAAAGGTTATATAGAAGCGTGTAGGCTTCATACTGCACGAGGCGAAGGGTGTCGCAAACCTCCACCGCCGGAAGTTCCATTTTCCCCGCAGCCTCCTCAGTTTTCTTCCCCTCACAGGAGCGCACCGAAGAAACCGTAACCGAAAGCAGCGAAACCAGAATTACTTTATAGAATGCCATTCTCCCCAACACTATTTCTATTTTTTCTCATCGTCAAAGGCACTGGAAAAGCCCTCGGTGAAAGGCTGCAGCGCATCAAGTGCCGACTTGAACGCATCAGCCGCCGTCTGAAGCCCCTTCTTGGCATAAAGGCCGGAATAGCGACCGATAGCCTTCATAGCCTCGGACCGCTCCTCGGGCGTCATCTGCTCATAATTCTCGGTAGTCTTATCCACCAGAGCCTCAAACTCCTCATTAATCTTCTCCCAGTCCTTCTCGGAATACCCGTCACATTTCTCCTCCACCTTATCCACAAAAGAGTCCAGTTCACTGACAGACCGTGAAGCGGCATTCCCGCAGGAAGCCACGACCAAAGCAACAGCCAAAGGCAATAATATCCGTTTCATAGAGTCCAAATTTTTCAAACAAACAAATTTACAAAATTTTCCGTAATAAAGACCTACAGGGCGGATATGGCTTTGATTTTTTCGGTGAAGAAATTGATGGAAGTGCCGAGAAACTTGTAGCTCGTGTTGCTCCAGGAGGCCGGCTTGGGGTTTAAAAGAGATGCGTGAGCCAGAAGTCGTGGTCGGCGGCGGTGGAGTGTTCGCCCTGATAGCCCCTGTAGCCGTGCATTCCGTCGGGGTAGATCATCAGTTCGAAGTGCTTGCCCTGCCTCTGGAGCGCGTCAACGAGGACCAGAGTGTTCTGGAAGTGGACATTGTCGTCGCCCGTGCCGTGGGTCAGGCGGAGCATCGGAGAAGTGGCCTTCGGGGCAAGAGCGCCAGGCTGCGCAGAGCCCTCTTTCACGCCGGATTGAAAGACGATTTCGGCGCGGTTCTGGATGAATGCTCCCGGATATTCCCCCACATAGTTCAGCGCACAGGCCCTTGCGTAGCCCTCGGGGTTGGTCTCGGGGGTTTCCATAAAGCGCTCGGTGTAGTGGGTGTCGTAGAGGGCCCAGTCATAGACTCCGCCGCCCGCTATGCCGCAGCAGAAAAGGTCGCTGTGACGGAAAAGGAGCATCGCTGTCATCGTGCCTCCGAAGGAGAATCCCTCCACACCTATGTGTTTTGAATCAACATATGGAAGGGAGCCTAGATACTCCGCCCATTCGCAGAAATCGCTTACAGGATATGAGGTTACATCTTTATACGAATAGTCCTCGCCTGCCCTGCCGTTATGGCCTGCGGCGCGGGAGTCGCAGACGATTTTGATTATGCCGTTGCGTGCAAACCACTGGTTCACTTCGTTCGGTTTTCTCCAGTAATCCCTTACGTACGGCGTGTCGGGGCCGCCGTAGATTTCCATCACGACAGGGTATTTCACCGCCCCCGAAGGGTCGAAGCCGAGAGGATATGTTATGAGGGCGGGAAGAGTGAAGCCGTCGGAGGTTGTCATAGAAATGAGCTCCGGAAGCGCACATTCTGATGTTTTATAGCCCTCCGGGGTGAAGTCCTCCAGGGTCTTGGAGGAGACTACCTTGCCTTTTTTTAGAGAGTAGTCCACCATTTTAAGAGGGGTGCGGGAAGAAGAGACAAAGGCGGCGAAACTGCTGAAATCCTTTTCCAGAATGATTCCGTAGGCGTACATATCCGGCGGAGTGAGCGGGGTGAGGGAGCTGCATTTTGAGCTTACCTTCTTTTCAACTTGCACCGAGCGGGTGCCATTGAGGGATGAGGACTTAACCGCACTGCCGGTTGAAGTCTTGCCCGCATTTCTTGCTGAGGATTTTGCGGAGGAGAGTTTCAGGATTTCCCTCGGGATGTCCACGCAGAAAACGGTCACACGGGGCGCTCCGTCCAGTTTTGCGCTGAAGTAGAGCTTGCCCGCCTTCTCGTCTGCGCCGAGAACCGTGGCGTCCCAGAGGCGGCTGTCGGTGAGCCTCTCCACGAGGGATCCGTCGTAGGAGATGAAGTAGAGCTGGTCCCATCCGGTTTCAAAGCGGCGGGCGACATAAAGTCCGCTGCGGCCGAATTCCATAGATGTGAACCAGTCCAGCCAGGTGGAGTATTTCTCGTTGTAGATGAGGCGTTTGTCTCCGCTCTCGGCGCTGACGGCGAAAAGATTCAGGTCGTTCTGGATTCGCGGAAGGGTCGGGACATAGAAATCGCGGCTGTCTGCGCTCCAGAATGGCACTCCGAAGTAGCCGTCGAAAACGCTCTCGCGCTCTCCGGCTGAAGACGGGGAGCAGCCCGGGGTCGCCGTAGCGGAAGTGCCTCCCATCTGAGGGAAATCAGCCCAGAGTGTTGCGGAGGATGAGGCCGTCGTAGCGTCTGCCGCCCCATTGGAATCGCCCCCGGAAACAATAGCGGAGACATCCACAAGGCCTATTTTCACAAGCGGGTTGGCCTGTCCGGCCTTGGGGTAGCGGGTGTTGTTCAGCCTTCCGGCATAGCCTGCGTGGTCGGGCGCGGAGGTGTCCCCTGTGGAGAACGGGGAGTAAATCGGGAAGTATGGCACGGCAGTGTTGTCGAAGCGGTAGAAGCCGAGACGCCGGCTGTCGGGAGACCACCAGAAGGCCCGGTAGCGGGAAGGCCGGCCGAGGATTTCCTCGTAATAGACCCACGAGGCGTAGCCGTTCAGGATGAGGTCGCTCCCGTCGAAGGTGATGCGCCACTCCTTTCCGCTCTCCGTTTCAGCCACCCAAAGGTCATTCGAGCGGGTGAACGCCACCAGAGTGGAGTCAGGCGAAGGCGTTTCATTAACTCTCTCCTGAGCAGACAGTCCGCCCAACGAAACCAAACAACAAAAAAGCAAAACAACCACCGTTTTTCTCATACGTTTATCTAACAAAAAGTTCATCTTTAAAATTAACAAGATACACCCTCTCGACCGCACGGGTGAGCGCCGTATAGAGCCACTTCAGGTCGTCGGTCGACAGGCCGTCCTGCCAAAACGCATTATCCACGAAAACGCACTTCCACTGCCCGCCCTGCGACTTGTGGCAGGTAAGAGCCTCGGCATACTTGAGCTGAAGCGCATTGTAGTAGGGGTCTTCACGGACCGCCTCCCACCTCTTCCGCTTGGTCGTGATGTGCGAATAGTCCGCGTCCACGCCCGTGTAGAGCTGATTCTGCTGCTCGGCGGTGAGTGAAGCCGACTCCGAGTCCAGAGTGTCAAGAATCACCTTCGCCGTGAACTCCTGCTCGCCGTAGTCGGGAAGAAGAAGCCGCGCGGAAGCGAAATGCAGCCCGTAGCGGTCTTCGTAGCCCGAAATGCGAAGAAGTTTCGCAATGTCCCCGTTGGCGATGTAGTCCACGCCCTCAAGATCATTGCAGAACTGGTAGCAGTTCTTCACAATCATCAGTTTGTCCCCCCTCACAAGCCTGTCCTCCTTGAACTGCACCATTCCCCTCACCCCGAGATTGTATTTCACCGCCCTCTTGTTCGAACGGCAGAGAATCACCGTTTCGTCCTCCCCGTACTTCGAGTAGGCGTCGGTGAGACTTTCAATGAGCTCCCCTCCGGTAATCCGCGATATATCCGAAAAATCCCGCACATTGAGCCCAACCTCCTCATATTCAAACATATCCCCTCCATATTCGGAGGAAGTAATCATCTCCCGAAGGCGCGTTGCGTTCGCAAGGATTCCCGATTCGCTGCCCTGACGCACGACGGTGGTGAGAGTGCAGAAAACCGTGCCTCCCATCATAGCCATATACTCGCGCGAAAGAGCCGGGCTGCAGTCCATCCCGACAGGGGGAAGCTGCGCCGAGTCGCCGATTAGGATCAGCTTGCAGTCCACTCCGCTGCGGACGAAATTCACCAGGTCATCAAGAAGATTTCCCGTTCCGAACGAGGTCGAGCCGTTGCCGGAGCCCGATTCGATGCCGATGAGCGAAACCTCGTCCACGACAAAAAGCGTGTCCTTATCCTTATTGGGTGCAAGAGAAAACTGCCCGAATCCGCCGTCTCCTCCGACACTTTTCTGGCGGTAGATATGCTTGTGGATCGTGTAGGCAGGGCGGGCGGAATAATTTGAAAGAACTTTTGCCGCACGGCCTGTCGGCGCGAGGAGCACCGTCTTGATTTTCAATTCGTTGAAGGTGTTCACAACGGCCGAAACCGCGGTCGTCTTTCCCGTTCCCGCGTAACCGTTCACGACCATAATGTCGTCGTCCCCTCCGGCAAAGAGCGAAACCGTTCTGAGGAAATTGTCCTGGCAGGGCGTAGGCTCATATTTGAGGTGAGACCGGAATGAATTGTAGAGAAAATCAGCCTGTCCCATTACCTTGCCTTAGGATTAAAAATCATATAGAAGACAATGAGAACCGGATATATTTCCACACGGCCGAGGAACATATTGAGAGTGGAAACCAGTTTCGCCGCAGCCGGAAGGTCAGCGAAACTGCAGCAGCCGGGGAGAGTGTTCACGCCGACATTCCCGAGACTCGCCACCGCAACCGAAGCCGCCTCCGGGCCTCCGAGCCCCGTTGCAATAAGAGTGACCGAAGCCAGAACAAGAAGCAGAAGATATACTGAAATGTACATCAGAACCGAGCTGACGGCTGTGTCGGAAAGAAGATGGTTCCCCACGCGGACCTGAAACACGGAATTCGGGTGAAGACGCCTCTTGACCTCGCAGCCGGCAGCCTTGACAGCGATGAGGATTCGGTCTGACTTGAGACCTCCCGTCGTGGACCCGGAGCAACCGCACTGAAGGGCGCAGCAGAGAAGGACCATCGAGGCCATCGGTGGCCAGAGCGAGTTGTCGGCGGACTTAAGGCCGGTGGTACTGATTACGCTCACGACCTGGAACGCACTGTCCAGCAGAGTCTTGGCTCCGTCCTCTGTGCCTCCGTGTATATAAAGCGAGGCGCTCACAAGAAGAGTTCCCACAAGGATTGTCCCGAAATAGAACCGCACGACAGGATTGCGAAGGACCTTCACCGAGCCGGTCGTGACGAAGGTGAAAAGCACTCCGAAATGCATCGAGCTGATCATCATAAAGAACATCACTATGAACTCGATGAGCCTGGAGTCATAGAAGGCTATGGACTCGTTGCGTGTGCTGAATCCCCCGGTGGCGACGGTGCTGAAGGAGTGGTTTATGGCGTCGAAAAGGCTCATTCCGGCCGCCCAGAGGGCAAGGGTCTCGATGATTGCAAGGGCTATATACACAAGGCATATAATCCAGACTGTCCTCGAGGAACGGTAGCGGTAGCCCTCCTTTGAAAGCGAGGAAATCTCGAGATTTGTCATCTTCAGACGGAACGGACTCGCCTCGGGAAGCACCAGAAGCAGGAAAACGATGACCCCGAGTCCTCCGATGAAATGGGTCGAAGACCTCCAGAAAAGAAGGCTCTTGGGAAGGGCGTCAAGGTCGCGGACAATCGACGAGCCGGTGGTCGTGAACCCGGAAACGGACTCATACCAGGCGTTTACGAGCGTGAACTCCCCTCCCCAGAGGATGTAGGGGAGCATCCCGAAAATGAAGGAAAGAATCCAGGAGATGAAGATGACCAGGTAGCCGTCGTTCATCGTTATGGACGGGGTTTTCCGCACAAATATGAACGGGAATGCGCCCACGACGAAGGTAATGAGGCAACTGATGCTGAGGGCTCCGAAGGCGGAGTCCATCCCGTTTGCGAGCGAGACAAGGACAGATAGAAACATAAACAGGGCGCTCACGAGGAGTGCCTTGCCCACATTCACCGATATGACCTTGATGTTCATCGCCTGATGGAGTTAATTCTTCAGAGGCTCCTGAGGGGAAGACTCTTCAGAGGAGCCGTTGCGGTGAGCCTCTATCTTGGCCTTGAAAATCTTCAGACGCCGCTTCAGTTCCACATTCTCCTCGGTTATTTCCGCTATGGCCTCGTTAAGGGCCGCAAGATCGTCGTCGCCGTCAACGGTGCAGGTGTATTTCTTCCCTGTGGAGCGATAGACCGACACCCCGGAGCTCATCTTTGAGACCGGGTCCACGAAATAGGACAGGAAGAAAAACAGCAGAAGCAGCACCAGAAGAAGCCCCGCGGCAACCGACACCACTCCCGGCACGATGCTGCGGTAGAAACTGGCCTGGAAGGTCTCGGAGTTCGCCCTGAGGGACGAATAGATGGACTCGTTCAGGATGTCCAGCCACGCGTGCAGACGGTTGAAACTCGGCTGAAGGCGCGAGAAATACCACTCCCTGGAGTCGATGAAAGCTGATGAAATCACGTTTTCAAGCTCATAGGAGGTGAGCATATAATCCGTGTATGCAAGCGAAACCGAGTCCGCCACTGCAAGGGTTTTGCGGGAGGTCATCGACTGCTTCAGTGTGTCGCACTGAAGGTAGAAAAGTTCGCGGTCGAACGCCGGAAGAGCGTTGGAAGTCTCGTCTCCGATGACCGAGAGGACCTCAAGGTTGTAGTTGTCCGTTATGTCCGCGAGGCGGGCGGATATGTTAAGACACTTTATGTTCGAAGCAATCAGGTCGGAGACATAGTTGCTCATCCTTTTGTATTCCAGGACGGAAATGACGCTGGAAAGCAGCAGGATGACGGCAATCGAACTCATACTGAGAATGAATTTCATCCTCATCGTGAGCCGCCGCTCTCTAAGCGAAGAGAAAAAGTTCCGAAATGATTTCTTCATAATAAACGGAATGCAAGGAGTCAAGAAGAAGAGAGAGGAGCTGGGCGCAGCAATCCGCTTCTTATTGGCTCCGGGTTAAAACTTAAAGGAATCTTTAAGCGCAGTAGTCTTGTTGAAAACAGGCTTCTCAGGAGTGCTGTCCGGGTCCTTGAAGAAGTAGCCCACCCTTTCGAACTGAACTGCAAGACCGGAATTGTCCTCAAGAAGAGCCGGCTCGGCATAGCCTTGGGCAATCTTCAGAGAATCCGGGTTAAGATACTCCTTGTAGTCCTTGCCCTCAGGGATGGAACCCATCTCAGGCTCGGTGAAGAGCTTGTCGTAGAGGCGAAGCTCCACAGGGCTTGCGTAGGCTGCGCTCACCCAGTGGATTGTGCCCTTGACGGACCTCCACTCCCCTCCTCCCGGACGGGTTGAAGGGTCGTAGGTGCAGCGAAGCTCAACGACATTCCCTTCGGCATCTTTCACCACCTCGTTGCACTTGATTATATAGGTGTATTTAAGGCGGACCTCGCCGTCAGGCTTTAGACGGAAATATTTCTTGGGAGCGTCCTCCATAAAGTCGGCTCTGTCGATAAGAAGCTCTCCAGTGAACGGAACCTTGCGGGAAGGGCCTTCCGGAGCGGCCGGATTGAGCGGAGCGTCGAACCACTCCACCTTGCCGTCCTCCCAGTTGGTGATGGTGAGCTTCACAGGGTCCTGAACGCACATATAGCGGTTTGACCTTTCGTTAAGATCCTGACGCACACACCATTCCATAAGCTGGAGGTCGATGAGCTGCTCCCTCTTCGCGAGTCCGACCTTCTCCACGAACATTTTTATGGCCTCGGGAGTGTAGCCCCTGCGCCTGATTCCGCAGATGGTCGGCATACGCGGGTCGTCCCAGCCGCTGACATAGTTGTTGCGGACAAGTTCGAGAAGTTTTCGCTTGCTCATCACGGTGTAGGTGAGGTTCAGGCGGGCGAACTCATACTGATGGGAAGGATAAATCCCCAGTTGCCGGATGAACCAGTCGTAGAGCGGACGGTGTACGTCGAACTCGAGGGTGCAGATGGAGTGGGTAATGTGCTCGATGCTGTCGCACTGGCCGTGGGTGTAGTCGTACATAGGGTAGATGCACCATTTGTCGCCCGTACGGTGGTGATGAGCGTGAACTATTCTGTACATAATAGGGTCACGGAACATCATATTCTTGCTCGACATATCAATCTTGGCCCTGAGGACTTTCTCTCCGTCGGCATATTTTCCGTCCCTCATCTCCCTGAAAAGGCGGAGGTTCTCCTCCACGCTGCGGTCTCTCCACGGGCTGTTCTTTCCCGGCTCATTGACGGTTCCCCTGCCGATGCGGATTTCCTCCTGGCTCTGGTCGTCGACGTAGGCAAGACCCTTTTTGATGAGTTCCTCCGCCCACTCGTAGAGCTGGTCGAAATAGTCGGAAGCATACCTTTCCTCAGCCCACTGGAAACCGAGCCATTTGATGTCCTCCTTGATGGAATCCACATATTCGGTGTCCTCCTTCACAGGGTTGGTGTCGTCGAAGCGGAGGTTGGTTTTTCCGCCGTATTTCTGAGCGAGTCCGAAGTTGGTGCAGATGCTCTTGGCGTGGCCGATGTGAAGATAGCCGTTAGGCTCCGGCGGGAAACGGGTGATTATGCTGTCAAACTTTCCTGCGGCAAGGTCGGCCTCGATGATTTCTTCAAGGAAGTTAAGGCTTTTGCCTTCAGTAGCTTCAGTTGTTTTGGTATTCTCTTCCATATTGATAAAAATTTATTTTTTCCATTTTCCTAACTGCGTCATATCAAGCCATATAGCCCCGCAGGGGGAAGATATGTGCGCATATTTCTCGTAAAACAAACCACAAATATAGCGGATTTTTACTATTTTTGCGCCGCTTTTACGAATTAATGGAATCTCATATGGCGACTCTACAGTCAATGACAGGCTACGGAAAGGCCGAGCTTGTGCTGGAAAAAGGCAAAATCACAGTTGAAATCAGAACAGTGAACGGGAAGTCCGCGGACATCTCCCTGAAGACTCCCCTCCTCCCGAAAGACAAGGAAATAGTTGTCAGACAATATCTTGCAAAAGAACTCCAGAGAGGAAGCATAGATTTTTACCTGAACTACGAGCCGAACGAAGGCGAAACGGCAGGAGAAATCGACGCCGAGGCCGCCCTGAACTATTTCAAGCAGATCAAGAAAATCGAAGAGGAAGTCGCCCCGCTTGACAGCGTGCTTTTCTCCGTCGCCCTTCCCTCCATCCTCAGGATGCCGAATGTTGTGGGGGCGCAGGCACAGAAAAGACAGGAAATCATCAACCAGCAGAACTGGGACAGCGTTTTCGAGACCATAAAGAAAGCCGTCGCAGCCCTTGTAGATTACAGGGTGAAGGAAGGCGCGGCGCTGAAAAAAGATGTCACCGAGAAGGTGGAGCGCATACTTTCGCTTTCCGCCGAGGTGGAGAAGTATGAAGGGGAAAGAATCTCTCAGATTCGCGAAAAAATCCTCTCACGCTTTGCCGAACTCCAGCTTGCAGTGGATCAGAGCCGTCTGGAGCAGGAGATGATCTTCTACATAGAGAAACTCGACATCAACGAGGAGAAGGTCCGTCTTCGCCAGCACTGCCGCTATTTCCTCGAGACCCTTGAGAATGAGCCGTATCCGGGCCGCAAGCTCGGGTTCATCGCCCAGGAGATGGGACGCGAAATCAACACGACCGGTTCCAAGAGCAACAACACCGAGATGCAGAAACTCGTGGTGAAGATGAAGGACGAACTGGAGAAAATCAAGGAGCAGTCGCTCAATATCCTCTAAGCGGTCGTCTTCCGGGCGCAGACCCTCTGCCCCGACACAACACAGGAATCAATAAAGAATTATAATATGTCATTTGCCCAAGAGAGAATCAATTCAGAGGCGCTCACATTCGACGACGTCCTTCTCGTTCCCTCCTACTCGGAGGTCCTTCCCCGCGAGGTCAGCACAAAAGCCCGCTTTTCGCGTAACATCACATTGAACATCCCTATCGTCTCAGCGGCGATGGACACCGTTTCTGAGGCCGAAATGGCCATCGCGGTGGCCCAGAAGGGAGGAATCAGCGTAGTCCACAAGAATATGAGCATCGAGGCTCAGGCCGACAACATCCGCCGGGTAAAGAACGCTTCCTGCGACGGACACAGCCATCCTTGCGTTGACTCGGAGGGAAGACTTCGCGTTGCGGCCGGCATCGGCATCACCGCTGACGTTCTTGACAGGGTTGCGGCCCTGGTTGAAGCGGGAGTCGACGCGGTTGTTCTCGACTCCGCACACGGAGAGTCCCGCGGAGTGATTGAGGCTCTGAAAAATGTCAAGGCGGCATATCCGGGTCTTGATGTAGTGGTAGGAAACATCGCCACCGCTTCCGCAGCCCGCAGACTTATCGACGCCGGGGCGGATGCGCTGAAGGTCGGCATAGGACCTGGCTCAATCTGCACGACAAGAGTGGTCGCCGGAGTGGGCGTGCCGCAGATTTCCGCAATCTATGACGCTGCGAAGGAAGCCGAAGGAAGCGGAGTGCCGATTATAGCCGACGGTGGTCTTCGCTACTCGGGAGACATCGTGAAGGCGCTTGCAGCCGGTGGTGACTGCGTTATGGTCGGTTCTATGTTCGCCGGCACCGACGAGGCTCCGGGAGAGATTTTCGAAGAGGGCGGACTGAAATTCAAGACCTACAGGGGAATGGGTTCCATCGACGCGATGCAGGCAGGTTCACGCGACCGCTACTTCCAGGGCGGCGACAACGGCCCGAAGAAGCTCGTTCCGGAAGGCGTGGTTGCAAGGGTTGCATACAAGGGCAGCGTGAAGGACATCATCTACCAGCTCATCGGCGGTCTCCGCTCGGGTATGGGATATTGCGGCGCAGCGACGATTGACGCTCTTCACACCGCACGCTTTGTCCGCATCACCGCGAACGGTCTTATTGAAAATCACCCGCACGACATAACCATTTCCAAAGACGCACCGAACTACCATAAATAATTGCCAAAAAAGGCTATTACTGCGTTATACTCGTCGTCTAAATCCTCACAACCCTCAGGTTGCTCCGGTTTAGACTCCTCGCAAGCCTTGTACTCGCACTTTTTATGCAATTATTTAATAGGAAATACTTTTATATATGACAGAAAAGATACTGATTGTTGATTTCGGATCGCAGTACACCCAGCTCATCGCCCGCAGAATCAGGGAGATGCAGGTCTATTGCGAAATAATCCCCTACAACAAGTTCCGCCTGGACGGCGAGCCTGTGGGCGAAGACGTTGCCGGAGTGATCCTGAGCGGCAGCCCCTGCTCGGTCCGTCAGGAAGACGCTCCGAGGGTGAACCTTGAGGGCATCAAGGGAGTACTCCCGCTTCTTGGAGTCTGCTACGGCGCGCAATATCTCGCCCAGTTCTTCGGCGGCGCTGTGGAAAAATGCCCTACAAGGGAATACGGAAGGGCCCAGATGAACGTACGCGAGGGTGAAGACCCGCTTATGAAAGGCCTCAGCGCCTCATCCCAGGTCTGGATGTCTCACGGGGACACAATCACAGAGATTCCCTCTTCCTACCATATAATCGCATCCACCGAGGATGTGCCGATTGCGGCCTTCAGAATCGGGGGTGAGAAGACCTGGGGGCTCCAGTTCCATCCGGAGGTCTATCACAGCACCGAGGGTCCGAAGCTTCTTGAAAACTTTGTCAAGGGCGTATGCGGCTGCAAGGGAGACTGGACCAGCGAGAGTTTCATCAGCCAGACCGTGCGCGAGCTCAAGGAAAAGCTCGGCGAGGACAAGGTCGTCCTTGGACTTTCCGGCGGAGTGGATTCAAGCGTTGCGGCGATGCTGCTTCACCGCGCCATCGGTGACCGTCTCCACTGCATTTTCGTGGACTCAGGTCTTATGAGGAAGAACGAGGCTGCCGAAGTGCTCGAGTCCTACAAGGGTATGGGTCTGAATGTGAGAGGGATAGACGCGAGCGAGAAGTTCATCGGCGACCTTCGCGGAGTGACCGACCCGGAGCAGAAGAGAAAAATCATCGGCCGCGATTTCGTTGAAGTGTTCAACGCTGCGGCTGGCGAAATCAAAGACGTGAAGTGGCTCGGCCAGGGCACGATTTATCCCGATGTCGTGGAGTCTGCAAAGGTGAACGGCACGGCTGTGGTCATAAAGTCCCACCACAATGTGGGCGGCCTCCCGGAGAAGATGAATCTCAAGGTTGTGGAGCCGTTGCGTCTGCTTTTCAAGGATGAAGTCAGAAGGGTCGGAAGGCAGCTGGGCATCAGCGAGAGGCTCATCGGAAGGCATCCGTTCCCGGGTCCGGGACTCGGAATCCGCATAATCGGAGAAATTACTCCGGAAAAGGTCCACATCCTTCAGGAAGTCGACTACATCTTCATCGAGACCCTCCGCGAGACCGGTCTCTACGACAAGGTTTGGCAGGCGGGCGCAATCCTCCTACCGGTTCAGAGCGTGGGAGTTATGGGCGACGAGAGGACCTACGAGCGGTGCGTGGCGCTTCGGGCCGTGACCTCCGTGGACGGAATGACCGCCGACTGGGCGCATCTGCCTTACGATGTGCTCGCACGGCTGTCGAACGAGATTATAAATAAGGTGAAGGGTGTGAACCGCGTCGTCTACGATATCTCGTCCAAACCGCCTGCAACCATCGAATGGGAGTAGAGGCTGAATAAAAAGCGGTCTACTGCGTTCCTCTCCTAGGGCAAATCCTCACCTTTGTATACACCCCTCCCGTCCCCTCTGTAGGGGAAGTCGTGCTCCATCTTCCCTATCAGCACAAGCCTCCCCCTTCAAAGACTCCGCACGGCGCTGTAGCGCCTGAGAGAATGCCAAAGAGAGACGGCATCCATTTCTGACAATTTTCCCCCGCGCGCATTTTGCACCAGAAATGGCGCAGCGAGGAGTTACAT
>CAVAMP010000013.1:0-51886 GCA_963589825.1 Flexilinea sp.
ATTTGAGAGGGTAATTAGAGGGATAAGGCTTGTATAAGAATAAGTTAGATACTTGCAAAAGTTGAGTTATGGACAGTGAGGTGGACATACGCTTTATGAAGGAAGCACTCGCCGAGGCGCGGGAGGCCGCTGCAGAGGACGAAGTGCCGATCGGAGCTGTGGTCGTCTGCGGGGGAAGGGTTATTGCGCGGGGGCACAATATGACCGAGCGCCTTCACGACCCGACGGCCCACGCCGAGATGATTGCGCTAACCGCGGCGACTGAAGCCTGCGGGGGGAAATACCTCGACAAATGCACTCTGTATGTGAGTGTGGAGCCGTGTCCGATGTGCGCCGGGGCTATGAACTGGGCGCAGGTAGGAAGGGTGGTGTATGGAGCGGCGGACCCTAAGCGGGGTTATTCGAAATTCGCCCCTTCCCTGCTGCACCCCAGGACCGAAGTCACCTCCGCCGTCATGGAGGAAGAGTGCAGCGCGATTGTGAGCGAATTTTTCAAGAACAAGCGGGGATAATTAAGTGCGTGGGATTTGAGGAAAGGGTTATATACTTGCGAAAGTTAAGTTAACAAAGCGACAGGATAAAAGGCAGGACACACAGATGGGCGAACTTCAATCACTTGGGCTCTTAGGGCTGTTCATCGGAACATTCCTCTCCGCCACCGTCATCCCCTTCAGTTCGGACGCGGTATATCTTGCGGTGCTTGCCGCCACCCGTGACCCCTGGGGCTGTCTTCTGGTGGGCACGGTGGGCAACTGGCTGGGAAGCGTTCTGACCTACTGGATTGGATGGATCGGGCGTTGGGAGTGGATTGAAAAATGGTTCAAGGTGAAAAGGGAGACCCTTGAAAAGCAGAAGGCGAAAATTGACCGCTACGGGGTCTGGCTCGCCCTGATTGCCTGGGTGCCGATCGTGGGGGATGTGATTGCAATCGCGCTCGGATTCTACAAAACCCACCCCTGGGCGACGATGGTTCTGCTGCTTGTGGGTAAATTCCTCCGCTTTCTCCTTTGGAACGCAATTTATGGGCTGTTTTAAGCCCTGGTTAGCGGGCGGACATCTCCGGAGGGAGAACCCCACGACAATAGATAACGCATTAATACGCAATAAATTACAAAACATTAAAACTCGAAACAGATGAAGCACGCATACGTATTCCCCGGACAGGGCGCACAGTTCACCGGGATGGCCAAAGACCTTTACGACAAGGGCGGAAAAGGACGCGAAATGCTTGAAAGCGCGAACGACATTCTCGGGTTCAGAATCACCGACATTATGTTCGAGGGCACGGACGAAGAGTTGAAACAGACCCGCGTCACCCAGCCTGCCGTTTTCCTTCACAGCGTGGTGAAGGCAGTTGAAGAATACGGAGCCGCTCCGGATATGGTGGCGGGACACTCCCTCGGAGAGTTTTCAGCGCTTGCAGTCTCGGGGGCTCTTGATTTTGAGGACGCGCTGAGACTTGTTTCGGTCAGGGCCCTTGCAATGCAGAAGGCCTGCGAGGGAAGGCGCGGCGCTATGGCGGCGATTATCGGGCTTCCCGCAGGGACTATCGAGCGCATTTGCTCCGAGGTGAGCGGCGGAAAACGCGGCGCTGACGGGGTCCTTTTCGAAGGCGCTGCCTTCGGCACTCCGCTAGGCGTTGTCGTTGCAGCGAACTACAACTCCGACGCCCAGACGGTGATTTCCGGAGACACAGCCGCTGTGGAGGCCGCCTGCGAGGCCCTGAAGGCGGAAGGAGCGAAAAGGGCGCTGCTTCTCCAGGTGGGCGGAGCCTTCCACTCCCCTCTTATGGAGCCGGCCCGGGCTGAACTTGCCGAGGCTATTGAAAAAGTCTCCCTCCATGTGCCACAATGCCCTATATATCAAAACTTTACCGCATCCCCTTCCACCGACCCGGAGGTAATCAAGCGCAATCTTCTCTCCCAGCTCACGGGGCCAGTCCGCTGGAGCGAAAGCATAAGGAATATGGCCGGCGATGCAGCCAGAGCTGAGGGAGTTCCTTCCGCCGAGGCCATCGACTTCACTGAAATAGGCCCGGGCACAACCCTTACAGGTCTCATCCGCAGAATCGCCTTCTAGAAAGCCCCGGAATTGCATTCCGAAGAGTCCATACAAATGCCGCCGGAAACAGATGGACTAAAATTCATAAGCATTTTGCTTTTTACTCTTAAAAAATCGCAAAAATTAAGTATCTTTGCTTGGTTTTTGCGGTTTTCCGTTAACGGACACGGAAACATTTCTCCATCGGACCGTGGCCATACCCCTCCGAAGGAATGGACAGAGACAATATATATTTTATAAAATAATATTAACCAATAAGTTATGGCAAACGAAAAGAAATTCGTCACTTGTGACGGAAACTATGCCGCAGCGCACATTGCTTATCTTTTCAGTGAGCACGCGGCCATCTACCCTATCACGCCGTCCTCGACTATGGCAGAATATGTCGACGAGTGGGCTGCGAAGGGCAAGAAAAACCTCTTCGGAGAAACCGTAAAGGTGACTGAGATGCAGTCTGAAGGCGGTGCTGCCGGCGCAGTTCACGGTTCACTTCAGGCAGGTGCCCTCACCACCACTTTCACGGCTTCACAGGGACTTCTCCTGATGATTCCGAATATGTACAAAATTGCCGGCGAGCAGCTCCCGACCGTTTTCCACGTGTCAGCCCGTGCACTCGCTTCACACGCGCTTTCCATCTTCGGTGACCACCAGGACGTTATGGCTTGCCGCCAGACAGGTTTTGCGATGATTGCTTCCGCTTCAGTTCAGGAGGCTCTTGACATCGCGGCAGTCGCTCACCTTTCAGCAATCAAGGCAAGCATTCCGTTCCTCCACTTCTTCGACGGATTCCGCACATCACACGAAATCCAGAAAATCGAGCTTCTCGACGAGGAAGCTCTCAAGGGAATGATCAGCACAAAGGCTCTCGCAGCTTTCCGTGCACGCGCCCTCAACCCTGATTCTCCTGTAACCCGCGGCTCAGCACAGAACGGCGACGTTTACTTCCAGGCACGCGAGGCCTGCAACGGCGCATACGAAGCTGTTCCTGACATCGTCGCAAGGTATATGGGCGAGATCAGCGAACTCAGCGGCAGAAGCTACCGTCCGTTCGACTACTATGGAGCACCGGATGCGGAGAACATCATCATCGCGATGGGTTCAGTGACCGAGACCATCAAGGAGACCATCGACCACCTCGCAGCCGAGGGCAAGAAGGTCGGCCTTATGATCGTCCGCCTCTACAGGCCGTTCTCAGCAAAATACTTCTTCAAGGCCCTTCCTGAGTCAGTCAAGAGAATCGCCGTTCTCGACAGGACCAAGGAGCCGGGCTCACTCGGAGAGCCTCTCTACCTCGACATCAAGGCGCTCTTCCAGGGCAAGGAGAACTCTCCTCTTATCGTCGGCGGCCGCTACGGTCTTTCTTCAAAGGACACCACCCCTGCACAGATCATCTCAGTTTACGAGAATCTCGAGCTCGCAGAGCCTAAGACCGACTTCACCATCGGTATCGTGGATGACGTGACATTCAAGTCACTCCCTGTAAAGGAGGAGATTTCCATTATGAAGCCGGGCACAACCGAGTGCAAATTCTTCGGTCTCGGTTCAGACGGAACAGTGGGTGCCAACAAGAACACCATCAAAATCATCGGTGACCACACATCAAAGTATGCCCAGGGTTATTTCGACTACGACTCAAAGAAGTCAGGCGGATACACCTGCTCACACCTTCGTTTCGGTGACCTCCCTATCAAGGCTCCGTACCTCGTTTCAACTCCGGACTTCGTTGCCTGCCACGTTCCTTCATACCTTTCAAAGTATGACGTTCTCGCCGGCATCAAGCAGAACGGTACCCTCCTTCTCAACAGCCTCTGGGACGAGAAAGAGACCCTCGAGAGGATTCCTGACCACGTGAAGGGCATCATCGGAAGAAAGAACATCAAACTCTACATCATCAACGCGACCAAGATCGCCGCTGAAATCGGACTCGGCGGAAGGACCAACACCATTCTCCAGTCAGCATTCTTCAAGATTACCAACATCATCCCTTACGAGGACGCTGTCGGATATATGAAGCAGGCCATCCTCAAGAGCTACGGCAAGAAGGGCGAGAACGTCGTCAATATGAACTACGCTGCAGTTGACCGCGGCGGCGAGTACACCGAGGTCAAGATTCCTGCAGACTGGAAGAACATCACCGCAAAATTCGAGAATCCTAACAAGAACCGTCTCGCTCCTTCATTCGTAAAGGAAATCGCTGACGAGGTTAACTCTCAGTGCGGCGACCGTCTCCCTGTAAGCAAATTCATCGACATCCAGGACGGCACCATGCCTAACGGCACTGCCGCATACGAGAAGAGGGGTGTCGCAGTTAAAGTTCCTGTTTGGAAGAGCGAGAACTGTATCCAGTGCAACACCTGTGCATTTGTCTGCCCTCACGCAGCAATCCGTCCGTTCATCCTCACCGCCGACGAGGCCGCTGCTGCTCCTGCATCAGTTAAGAAGGCTGAAGGCAAGGCTCAGCTCAAGGGCTACAGCTACGCTCTCGCAGTATCAGTCGCAGACTGCACAGGCTGCGGAAACTGCGTGGATGTCTGCCCTGCAAAGGAGAAAGGTCTCGAAATGGTTTCATACGAAAGCCAGATCGAGGAGCAGGAGAACTTCAACTATCTCCACACCAACGTTGGCTACAAGGAGGACATCCTCAACAAGACCGGCAATGTGAAGAACGCACAGTTCGCTCAGCCGCTCTTCGAGTTCTCAGGCGCCTGCGCAGGCTGCGGCGAGACTCCGTACATCAAGACCATCACCCAGCTCTGGGGCGACCATATGATGATTGCGAACGCAACAGGATGCTCATCCATCTACGGCGCGTCATTCCCTGCAACTCCTTACTGCGCAAACGCTCAGGGTCACGGCCCGGCTTGGGCAAACTCTCTGTTCGAGGACTTCTGCGAGTTCGGTCTCGGTATGAAGCTCGGCTCCGACAGGGCACGCACAACCGTTGCACGCCTTATGGAGCAGGGACTTTCCTGCAGCTGCTGCTCAGACGAGATGAAGGCTCTCTTCACCAAGTGGCTTGAAAACAAGAACGACGCGAAGATAACCCGCGAAGTTGCCGACAAGCTCGTTCCTCTTATGGAGGCGTGCGGCTGCGACACCTGCAAGGCTCTGCTTGAGTACAAGCACTACATCCCTGCACGTTCACAGTGGATCATCGGCGGTGACGGTGCATCTTACGACATCGGATACGGCGGACTCGACCACGTGCTCGCTTCCGGCGAGAATGTGAACATCCTCGTTCTCGACACCGAGGTTTACTCCAACACCGGCGGACAGTCTTCAAAGGCTACTCCTGCAGGCGCAATCGCCAAGTTTGCCGCTTCAGGCAAGAAGGTCCGCAAGAAGGATCTCGGAATGATGGCAATGAGCTACGGATATGTCTATGTGGCACAGATCGCTATGGGCGCATCCCCTGCTCAGTATTTCAACGCCATCAAAGAGGCCGAGGCTTACGACGGTCCTTCACTCCTTATCGCATACGCTCCTTGTATCAACCACGGTCTGAAGGCCGGTATGGGTCTGAGCCAGAAGGAGGAGAAACTTGCAGTGGAGTGCGGTTACTGGCACCTCTACCGCTACAATCCTGCTCTCGAGGGCACGGACAAGAATCCGTTCACTCTCGACTCAAAGGAGCCGGACTGGAGCAAGTTCCAGGACTTCCTCAAAGGCGAGGTCCGTTTCGCATCCCTCTACAAGATGTTCCCGGACAACGCCGCAGAGCTTCTTGAAAAGACCGAGGAGTTCGCGAAGGTCCGCTACGAGAACTACCGCCGCCTTGCAGGCAAATAGTCTTGCAATAGCATAAATAAAAAACGCCGACTGAATCCAGCCGGCGTTTTTTAATGTTCAACTTGAAGTAAATGGGATGAATAAAGGATGGGATACGAGGCTTGCGACGAAGTCGAAACCGGAGTTACCTTTGGGTAATGAGGATTTCAGACAAGGAGCAAACGAAGTAGACCGCCTTTATTCGCCCATTTACCTTACTTGATGTTATACTTCTTAAGTATTTTCATTATTGGTTTAGCAATCGACTCGGCCCACAGAGTGTACCCATAGTCGCCCGGATGCGTCCCGTCAACGGAAGTCTCGTGATTGGGCGCCGTGGCGCAGGTGTCGGTGATGTAATAGACATTCTTGTACTTCTTGCAGGCCTCCTTCATCATCTTCTCGGCCATCTCCATCTTTGCCGCCTCGTTCTTGTCGGTACCAGTGTCGAAGTTGCGCCTTTCGCGATAAATCGTCTTCTGGAAAATGAGCGGAACGTCAGGATATTTCGCCTGAATGATTTCGATGAACTCGAAAAGCCGCTCCTCAATCATCTGCGGAGACGGATTTGAGAAAGAGTCGAAAACGAAGGCGTCAACATCGGGAGCATCCGCGAGAGCGTGCGCGAAATAAGTCTGGAGCTTGCTGTTTCCGGAGCATCCGAGGCTCAGGAACTGAAGGCCCGTCATCCTCGAGAGCTGTGCCGGATAGGCCATACCGCTGCGCGAGGTGCTGATTCCGTGGGTGTAGCTTGAGCCGAAGATGGCGATGCGGTGACGGAACGGGTTCTCTATCGGATTGATGGAGCTGCCCTCCTTGACGCCGATCTTGAGGCTCTCAACTGAACTTAGAATCGGGAAATACAGAAGGCACTCGGACATTCCGGGCTTCTTGTTGGAAAGAACGGTCTTGGTGACGCCGTCCTCTCCTGCAACGACTGAACCTGCCCAAAGCCACTGCCCGTTTTCACGGATGTAGAGGTCATATCCCTTCTGGGAAGTGGCGGCGGTGCTGCCCGGCGAAGAAATTTTGCCGTACTCGGGGCAGACCGCAATCATAGGAGAGTCCGTCTCGAAAGCCACGGCAACGCCGGCAGACTGGGTCACCTGATTGATTTCTCCGGCAGTGAACCCGCTCTTGCACAGAGCGGTGTCAAGACGGTGGTAGGGATGAGGGGTGTCGGGATAGAGCTTGCCGACAAGGGTAAGTTCCGTCGCCTCGCGGTATTCCCATTTTTGCGCCGCAAGCGGCAGAGAAAGCGTAAGGCCCAGAAGAATTGCCGTAAAAACTGTCTTTTTCATATAAAAGTGATTTTAGTTGTCGTCTTTTGCGCCGGGGGTGGGATGTCCTGGCCCCTGGCTCATCAGGGCAAAGTTAAGGTTTTTCGTGGGATTTTGCTAAATTTGTAGGATTTTTGCCTTCCCCCGCCGGGGTATGGGATACAATAGATATGGAACGGAATGGTTTTCCATCCTGATGCAAGAATATAAATATATAATACACAATAGATTATGAAAAAGTTAGTAGTCAGTGTAGCGGCCCTTTTGATTGTAGCCGTTGCAAGTTTCGGTCAGACTCAGCTTCCCAATGACCCCGAAGTCAGGGTGGGGAAACTCGAAAACGGGATGACCTATTACATCCGTCACAACGACAAACCTGCCCAGAGGGCGGAATTCTATCTAGCCACGAATGTCGGCGCCATTCAGGAGACCCCGGACCAGGACGGTCTTGCGCACTTCCTTGAGCATATGTGCTTCAACGGGACCAAGAATTTCCCCGAGAAGGCCCTGCTGGAATACCTCCAGAGGATTGGAGCGGAGTTCGGACGCAACATCAACGCGGCAACAGGAGTTGAAGAGACCACATATATGCTCAACAACATCCCCGTGACCCGCGAGGGAATCATCGACACCTGCCTTCTGGTGATGCACGACTACTCCCATTTCGTGACCTGCGACCCTGTGGAGATTGACAAGGAAAGAGGCGTCATCCTGGAGGAAAGGCGCGCAAGGAGAACTGCTTCCTGGAGACTTCACGAAAAGTCCCTTCCTTATTATTATGGAGACAGCAAATACGCGACCTGCACCCTTATCGGAAGCGAGGAGAATCTCAAGACTTTCAAGCCCGAGAGCCTTCTGAACTTCTACCACACCTGGTACCGTCCTGATCTTCAGGCGCTTATCGTTGTGGGAGATGTGGACGTGGACCAGATTGAGGCAAAGATAAAGACAACCTTTGCAGACATTCCGGCAGCAGAAAACCCTCAGCCGAAGGCAGTGATTACCATCCCTGAAAACGAGAAGCCGCTTATTGCCGTGCTTACCGACCCGGAGTGCAGCAGCAGTTCAATAGAGGTTCTCTGGAGGACCGGAGCTGACCCGGAATTTTACAACAGCACAGACCTCGGTTTCCTCACCGACTTAACGAAGGCTATGGCCTCAATGATTATGTCAGAGCGCTTTGACCGGATTACAAGCAAACCGGGTGCGCCTTTCCTCGGAGCATATCTCGGAGCGGGCAACCTCTGCGAAACCTGTCAGGCGACGGAAGGTCAAGTGGCCTTCAAGGACGGAGAATACGAGACCGCTTTCAGGGCATTCCTCACCGAGATTGAGAGGATGAGACGCTACGGTTTCACTCCTTCCGAGCTTCAGAGAGCGAAGGACAATATCCTCAGCACCTACGAAAAGGCAGCCGAGGCCGCAGACAGCCGCAAGAACGCGGATTTTGTGAGACCTCTCATCGACAATTTCTTCGACAACGACGCCTATATGACCCCCGAGACCCGCTATGAGACTGCAAAGCAGCTGCTTTCACAGGTACCGGACGCCATTTTCAATCTTGCGGCAAACGCATTCTTCGACGGCAGAAGTATTTCAATAATATATAAGGCACCTGAGAAGGAAGGTCTCACTCATCCTGCTCCGGAGGCCCTCGAGGCCATTATGGACGAAGTCGCAGCCTCCGAAATTGACGCACCTACAGAGGAGAGCGTAGCCTCAGAATTCGTCGACCCGTCCTCTCTCAAAGGATCAAAGGTCAAGAAAACCTCAGAAGGGCTCTACGGTTCAACAGTCTGGACTCTCAAGAACGGAGCAAAAATAATTGTCCTCCCTACAGACTATAAGAAGGATCAGGTGCTCATAAGCCTCTACAAAAACGGCGGCGAGACCCTCATCAGCGACGACGACCTAGCCTCATTCGAGGAGAACATCTACACTCTTTTCCAGCGCAACAGCGGAATTTCCTCCTTCTCTTCAACCGAGGTCAGCAAGATGCTCACGGGAAAGAATGTCTCTGTTTCGTCCAATATCTCAGCAATCCGTCACGGCATCTCCGCCGTCAGCACGCCTAAGGATCTTGAAACTGCCTTTCAGCTGATTTACCTGAACTTCGCAGACCCGCGTTTCGACCCCGAAGAGTATGAAGTCGGAATAGAGCAGATAAAGGCGGTGCTCCCGAACATCGAAAAGCAGCCTAACTTCAAGCTCCAGAAGGAGATCGGAAGGGTTGTCTATGACAAGAACAAGCAGAGAAACATAGAGCTCAACGACTCCACCCTCGCAAAGGCCAACCTCGCGACAATCGAAAGGGTTTACCGCAGCCTCTTCAAGGACGCCGCAGGACTTACGATGGCGGTTGTGGGAAATGTTGATCTCGAAACTCTCAAGCCTCTGTGCGAGAAATACATAGGTTCCATTCCAAAGGGGAAGAAAGCTACATCCTGGAAGAACAACAGCCCGGAGGTTGCAAAGGGCGAAGTCATCGACCACTTCGCAGTTCAGATGAAAACCCCGAAGAACACAGTGGTTCAGCTCTACACCGCAGAAATTCCGTACTCCGTCAAGAGCGCAGTTATGCTCAAAGCGGCGAACTACATCCTCGATATGATTTATGTGGAGACTCTCCGCGAGGAGGAAGGCGGCACCTACGGGGCATCCTCATCAATGTCCCTCTCCGCCCAGCCGAGGAATTTCGCACAGATTCAGGTCGTGTTCGAGACCAATCCTGAGCAGTCCGCTCAGCTCATCGCCCTTGCAAAGGAGGGCCTTCAGAAGCTTGCCTACGAGGGACCTACCGAGGAGCAGATGACCCGCACAATCGAGAATTTCAAGAAGGGCATTCCGGAGAAGAGAATCAACAATTCCTACTGGCTCGGAAATCTCCTCGCATACGAATATCGCGGAGTGAACTACGACGCCGAGTATGAGGCCGCAGTGAACGAGATTTCAGCCGAGGGCATTCAGGCCGTTCTCCAGAGCATCTTGGAGCAGGGTAACTACATTGAACTGGAAATGTCTCCTGTTGAGGGCGAATAAATGGCGGTCTGCCGCGTTGTGCTCCTACCCAAAATCCTCACCTTTATATACACCCCTCCCGTCCCCTCTGTAGGGGAAGTCGTGCTCCATCTTCCCTATCAACACAAGCCTCTCCCTTCAAAGACTCCGCACGGCGCTCCAGCGCCTGAGGCGTCGTCGCGAGCCTTGCATCCCATCCATTTATTCATCCCTCAACCCCCACGCACACTTTTCGTATGGCAAGTTATTTACAAATCGAGAATATATCCAAGTCTTACGGGCCCAAGGTGCTTTTCGAGCATATCGCCTTCAACATAAATGAAGGCGATAAAATTGCTCTTATCGCTCCGAACGGCACCGGAAAGACCTCGCTTATGAGGATTCTTGCAGGAAAGGACAAAAGCGACTCCGGCGGGAAGATTATGTTCCTCAGGGACATCCGCATCGCCTTCCTGGAGCAGGAATATCCCTTCGACCCGGGAAAGTGCATATTGGACCAGGTGATGTCTTCCAGCGAGGAATTCACCTCCTCTCTCGATGCGGAGCACCTGATGGAGTATGAACTCAGAGTGAAGCGCTTTCTAACGGATTTCGGTCTTGGGGACTTCGGACAGAAGATGAGCGAACTTTCCGGAGGCGGAGTGAAGAGAGTGGCCCTTAGTCAGATGCTTGCCACAGAGGCGGACTTTTTCATAATGGACGAGCCCACCAACCACCTCGACATCGACGCCATCGAATATCTCGAAGCCTACCTCAAGCGAAGCCGCTGCACCCTTCTGATGGTCACCCACGACCGCTATTTCCTCGACAGCGTGTGCAACATTGTGATGGAGATGGACCGGGGCGCGGTTTACACCTACCGGGGCGACTACGAGAACTACCTGGAGAAGCGGGACGAGAGAATCTCGAACTGGAACGCCCAGACCGACAAGGTACGAAACATCCTCCGGAGGGAACTGGAATGGATCCGGAGCACTCCCTGCGCCCGCAGCGGCAAGGCCAAATACAGAATTGACGCCTTCCACTCCCTCAAGGAGAGGGCCGAGGATGTCTATACCTCCAAATCCATCGATATGTCGGGCGTTTCTGCCGGGATGAGCGGAAAGGGGTTCAGCTCCGACGCCCGCCTTGCCAACCGTCTGGGGACCAAGGTGATAGACTGCAACAACGTCAGCTTCTACTACGGCCCGGACTGCTACCTCAGCCACTTCAGCTACAAGTTCCAGAGGTATGACCGCGTCGGAATCGTCGGGCGCAACGGAGTCGGGAAAAGCACGTTCATAGACCTTCTGACGGGGGAGCTCACGGGCTACACGGGCACAATCGAGAGGGGGGAATCGCTTAAAATCGGCTATTATCACCAGAGCGGAATGGAGTTCAACGAGGAGGACACGGTTCTTGACACGGTGAACGACACAGCGCTCCTGAGCCGTTTTCTCTTCCCGCACGATATGCTTAGCAACAAGGTGGCGCGCCTTAGCGGAGGAGAACGCCGCAGGCTCTATCTTCTCACCATCCTTATGAAGCAGCCGAACCTGCTGATTCTCGACGAGCCCACCAACGACCTTGACATCGTGACCCTCAACATCCTGGAGGAATACCTCAAGGAGTATCAGGGCAGCCTTATAATAGTTTCGCACGACCGCCACTTCCTGGACCGCCTCGTGGATCATCTTTTCATTTTCTGCGGAGACGGCCTTGTGAAGGATTTCATAGGCGGCTACAGCGAGTACAGGGCCTATATCAAGGACTATGAGGCGGAGAAAAAGTCGGAGCAGAGGGCGGCGGAAAAGAAGGCTAAGGAGAAGGAGGCTGCGGCTGGGGGTCGCGCCGAGAACACCGGAGGCACTTCCGCTGAGGGTAGCGGAGCGGGGGCCGATGGCGTCGCTCCTGCCAAGAGAAAACTCACCTACAAGGAGCAGAGGGAAAAGGAGGCGCTGGAAAAGGAAATGGAGGCCCTCGGAAAGGAACGCGCCGAACTTGAGGCCAAACTTTCGGCTGGAGACTCCCCTTTCGAGGAACTTCAGAGGATGTCGCAGAGAATCGGGGAAGTCATTGCCAGGAACGACGAAGTGGAAATGAGGCTGCTTGAATTATATGATATTTCTTTTTAAAGAATTTATGAAAACGACCAATTTTTTGAGTAAGGTTGCCGTCGCGGCGGCACTTTTTCTGAGCCTTGCGGGAGCGGTTTCCTGCGACAAAAGCCTCGGAGAAAAGGGAGAAACCGAGCATCTTGACGATGAATATGTCCTTGTGAGAGGTTGGAGCGAAAGCGAGGACTGGAGCGGAGACTATGCAGTGGTGAAGAAAAAGGACGCTTCAACCGCCCTTGTGTTCGACTGTCTGAACGAAAGCCGTGGAGAAGCGGCCGAAGAGGAAATCGCCATCTATGACGAGGTCATTTTCGGCGAAGACGCCGACGAGTCCAAGACCGTCCTCATCCGCGAAGGCGACTACTACCGCATATGCAAACAGGATATAGGCTACATAGGGTTTGACAAGACTGAAGGCGGCTTTGTCTGCTCGCTAACTTCCGACGGCTCCGATCAGTATCTTTGGGAAATGCTCATTTCAGAGGGCGACGAAGCGGTGAAACTCTGCCCCAAGACCTCCGACAAGTGCATCGGGTGGGACAAGGCGAGCGGGAGTTTTGTCGTCGGAGACGGCCTTGAGGCGGTATATTTCTACCGCAGAGTGCTTCCTACGGGGGTTACGATTGACCCCGGGACTGACCCGGAAAATCCCGACACGGACCCCCACGACCCGGACCCCGACCCTACTCCGACCCCGATTCCGAGCGGAGCGAAATACGGCTGGTACGAACTTCCTGTCATAAACTACACTGAATCAGGAGATTATCTCATAGACAACACTGACCGGACACTTTACTATGCGCACCATCTCTGCGCCGGCGGAGAAAAGGGGCCGAACGGAAAGACTGCTAGAAACTACACAGTCTGCTACAGCTCAGAGGAGCACTGTCCTGTCTGGGTGGCAGCACCTCGACACAAAATGTATGAGACAAAAGGGGCAAACAGAACCAACGCTTACGGGAAAGACCCCGATATTCCGTCCGACATCCAGTATAATTCAAAATCCATAGGCGGAGGATGCAACAAGGGCCATATGCTCGGCTCGGCTGAAAGACTGTGCTCGGCAGGTACGAACAGGCAGGTATTCTACTACACCAACATCGCCCCGCAGTACTCCGGCTCGTTCAACACCGGCGGAGCCGCCTGGAACAGCCTCGAAAGCTTCGTCGACGGTCAGGTTTGCGCCGACACTCTCTACGAAGTGATCGGCTGCTACTTCAAGGAATACAAAGATGCGTACGGGAATGTCGGAGAACCTGCAAAGATCTCATTCGGAGGCAGAAAAGATGTTACCCGCCCTTCGATGTTCTACTATGTCCTTCTGCGTACAAAAAGCGGCGAGTCAGGCAAGGCGCTGTCCCAGTGCTCTTCAGGCGAACTTAAATGCGCCGCCTTTGTGCTTTGCCACGAAGTGGAAAAGAGCCACACTCCTCAGGCGAAAGATATGATGAGCGTGTCGGATCTTGAGAAACTGACGGGTTTCACCTACTTCCCGAATGTGCCGCAGGCGCCGAAATCCACCTTCAGCGCTTCCGACTGGGGGCTTTAGAGGCAGGGCCAAGACACATAACGAAAAAGGCCGGGAGTCACCTCCCAGCCTTTTTTGTATTATCTTTCAAGCGATTACTCTTTCGATGCCCCGACCACGACTCTCTCGATGCGGCGTGGGACAGAAGTCAGGATTTCGTACGGAATGGTGCCGAGGATGGAGGCGAGTTCGGTGATGGTCGGGTCCTCGCCGAAAACGGTTACGGTGTCCCCCACCTGGGCCTCTACGCCGGTTATGTCCAGCATACACATATCCATACAGATGTTTCCTATCGTCGGCACTCTCTTCCCGTTCAGAAGGAACGAGCAGTTGCCCCTTCCCAGATGGCGGTCCACTCCGTCAGCGTAGCCAACCGGAATTGTAGCGATGGTTGTGCCCTCCGGAGCGATGTGCCCGTAACGGCCATATCCTATGGTTCCGTCTTCCGGACGGAGGTGCTTGATCTGAAGGATTTTGCATTTGAACGAAGCCACCGGGCAGAGTTTCACTCCCTCGAGAGCGCTGATGCCGTAGATTCCGATGCCGAGCCGGACCATATCATATTGATACTCGGGGAATCTCTCGATGCCGGCGGAGTTCAGAATGTGCCACATAGGCTTGTAGCCGAGGCTCCGGGAAAGTCGCGCGGCGTTGGCGGAGAACATCTCAATCTGTCCGAGAGTAAACTCATCGTTAGCAGGGTCTTCGGCGGCTGCAAGGTGGGAGAAAATGGACTTCACCTTCACCCGGTCCGTTGTGCGGAGAAAATCCTCCAGCTCTCCGAGTTCTGAAGTCATAAACCCCAGACGATGCATTCCGGTGTCGAGTTTTATGTGAACCGGGAAATTGTGTACATCCCTTTGTTCCAGAAGATTGCAGAGGACTTTCAGAGAATATAGGTTCGGAATGCTCGGCTCGAGATTGTTGTCGATGATTTCGTTGAAAAAGTCAGTCCCGGCTGTGAGCACGAGAATCGGCTTGTGCACTCCGGCGGCGCGAAGTTCCATTCCCTCAACAGGATAGGCTACGGCAAGATAGTCCGCCCCCGCCTTTTCCATCAGACGCGCAAACTCCACAGCCCCGTGTCCGTAGGCATTCGCCTTCACAAGAACGAGAAGTTTTGTCTCCTGGCGGAGCAAGTTCCTGAAATATCGGTAGTTATATTCACATCCCGGCAGAGAAAGTTCCAGACGGGAAAAGTCATTTTCGCCAAACATAAGATGTCATTTTTTTGGGAGTGCAAAAGTACCACTTTTTTGGCAATTTAGGGATATACTCGCCCAATTTTTGCAAGGTCACATTCTCTGCGTCCGGACGGAATATATTCCCGGGGGGAAGGTATATAAATCCGGGGCAGAATAACGATTTATAGACTTTTACAGATATGACGACAAATTACCTGTTTCTTGCCGAGGGATTTGAAATTGCCGAGGCGATGTGTCCGGTGGATATGATGACCCGCGCGGGCCTGAGACTTAAGACCGTTTCCATAACTAAGGAAAAGCTTGTGAGAACCTCCCACGGCATCGGAGTCGAGGCTGACCTGGGCTGGGACGAGTTCCTCCGCGAACTTTCATCCCAGGAGATTGACGGCGAGGGAATACTCGCTTTCCCCGGAGGAATGCCGGGCTCAAAGAACCTTGCCGCAAAGACGGAGCTTATAGAGATTGCACAGAAGCATTTTGACAAGGGCGGCATCACCGGAGCCATCTGCGCCGCACCGAGCGTGGTTCTTGGGCGTCTTCAGGGCATCAGAGGCCGCAGGATGTGCTGCTACGAGGGCTTCGAGGGAGCTCTCGAAGAAGCCGGAGCGATTGTGGGAAAGGCAGATGGCGTGGTTGTTGATAGAAACCTGGTCACTTCACGCGGAGCCGGATATGCAATCGAGTTCGGCCTCGCGCTTGTCGCCGCCGCTCTCGGGCAGGACGCCGCCGACAAGGTTGCCCGCAGCATTATGCTGTAGGTCGCCCCAAACGATAGAAATAAAATAAGTTACGACAGATATGAACATTTGGATAATTCTGATTGCTGTGATGCTCCTTAGTTTTGCCATCCAGCAGGTACTTCAAAGCAAGTTCAACAAATACTCTAAAATCGCGAACTCCGCAGGCCTCACAGGAGCGGAAGTGGCGCAGAAGATGCTCGACTATTACGGCATCACCAATGTGCAGATTCGCCGCACGAACGGCGTTCTCACCGACCATTTCGACCCTCGCAGCCGCACGGTGAACCTCAGTGACGGAGTCTATTCCAGCAACTCGATTGCTGCGGCGGCAGTTGCAGCCCACGAGTGCGGCCACGTCGTCCAGTACGCTCAGGGCTACGCACCGGTAAAGCTCCGCACAGCACTCGTCCCGGTGGTGAACTTCAGCAATATGGCGGTGCAGTGGGTGCTCCTTCTCGGAGTTCTTCTTGTAAACACCTTCCCGGCCATCCTCTGGTGCGGAATCGCCCTTTTCGCGATGACCACCCTCTTCAGCCTTGTCACTCTCCCGTGCGAGGTAAACGCAAGTTCCCGGGCTATAAGCTGGCTCTCCAACAGCGGAATTGCCGACGAGAAGACCCGTCCGATGGCTGTGGATGCTCTCAAATGGGCCGCCTACACCTACGTCATCGCTGCAATCGGCTCCCTTGCGACGCTTTTCTACTACATCGGCATCGCAACGCGCCGCGACTAAACATTGCCGCAGCCGCTCTCAGAGAGCGGGACTCATTCGAAGTAAGGAATAAAAAAGGAGCGGAACTCATTCGAGTTTCGCTCCTTTTTCATCATAGAATTCATTCTGCAGGACGGAGAAATCCGTGGACGTCTCCAGACGCAGCTTGCATTTGTACTTCTTCTTCCACCGGGCGAGGATGCTTGCCTCGAAAAGCGATGCCTTCGTGAGGTATGCCCCCAGAATCGGCCCTGTCTTGAGAACAAGGGAGGTAATCTTCTTGTCCTGGACATAGTAGGAGAGTTTTCGCTCGATGTCTTCGTCAATCACGATGCTGGAAGATATTTTTCCTGTGCCGTGGCAAACCGGGCACACCTCAAGGGTGTTCATCTCGATTGCCGGCCTCACCCTCTGACGGGTAATCTGCATCAGGCCGAACTTAGTGAGCGGCAGCACATTGTGCTTCGCCCTGTCCCCCTCCATCAGCTGCTGCATATACTTGTAGAGATTGTTGCGGTGCTCGCCAGACTCCATATCGATGAAGTCCACGATGATGATTCCGCCCATATCCCTGAGTCGGAGCTGCCGGGCAATCTCCTCGGCGGCGTAGCAGTTGACATCGAAGGTGTTCTGTTCCTGTTCCTTGTTCTTGGCCCTTGTGCCGCTGTTGACATCCACCACGTGCAAGGCCTCGGTGTGCTCGATTACAAGATAGGCTCCCTGCTTGAGGGGCACGACCTTGCCGAATGAGCTCTTGATCTGCCTGGTGATCTCGAAATGATCGAAGATCGGTTCCCTGCCCTCATAGAGTTTGACGATTTTCTCCTGGTCGGGAGAAATGAGGGAGATGTACTTGCGTGCCTCCTCGTAGATTTTCTCGTTGTCGATGTAGATGTTGTTGAACGAGTCGTTGAGAAGGTCGCGAAGGACGGTGGTTGTCTTGCTGTACTCGGTGAAAAGCTGCTGAACGGTCTTGGAGGCTGCGATTTTCTTCCACGAGCCTTCCCATTTTTCGATGAGGGACATTATTTCCGCATCGAGGACCGCAGCATTTTTCCCTTCGGCCGCAGTGCGTATGATGGCACCGTAGTTTCGCGGGAGTATGCTCTTCACAAGGGTCTCAAGTCTCTTTTTCTCTTCCTTAGAAGCGATTTTCTGTGATACGCTGACTTTCTCCGCAAAAGGGAGAAGCACTACGTTGCGTCCTGCCAATGAAATTTCAGCTGTGAGCCGGGAACCTTTGGTGGAAATCGGCTCCTTGACGATTTGGGCGACTATCATCTGCCCCGGGGTGAGAACTTTCTCAATGCGTCCTTCCTTCTCCAGAGGGGTGCCAATCTTTATGTGGGAATACATTCCCTTCATATCGACATTGGGGTTCGCTCTCTTTACGAATTCATCGAACGCGTTGAAATAAAGTCCCAGATCAAGGTAATGGATGAATGCCTCCTTTTCGTCCCCGATGTCCACGAATGCGGCATTGAGCGCCGGCAGGATTTTCTTCACCTTTCCAAGGTAAACGTCTCCCACCGAAAAGCTGTGCCCCTGGACCGACTCCGTGTTGAGCTCAATCAGACGGTGGTTCTCCATCAGGGCGATGGAGACTTCAGACGCGCTGACCTCAACTACAAGATCTTTCAAGGATTCTTTTTCTTTTTCGGCTTCCATTTAATTGGTGTGTTAGAGGTAGAAGTTGGATAAACGCAGTAGACCGCTTTTTAGCCGGCTTCTACAAAGTAAAGGCTGACCACTCTGGGCCAGCCTTCCTCATTTAAGACTGCTAAGCGGCAGACACACTAGGCTTACTTCTTCTTATGCCTATTCTTGCGTAATCTCTTCTTACGCTTGTGTGTTGCCATCTTATGCCTCTTGTGCTTTTTTCCGTTTGGCATAATTCTATTAAAATTTAAAAGTTACTCTATCGTATACAGTATTTTTGAGATGGATTTTTGAGGATAGATACATTTTCGAAGAGGGAGTGTACCGGGTGTACACGACCGATGAGAAAATGGATATAGCCCAAAAAGACGCTCAAAGACTACTTCTTAATCTCGTTTACAAATGACTTGGACGGCTTGAATGCCGGAATGTCGTGTGCAGGGATGGTGATGGTAACCTCTTTGGTGATGTTACGTGCGGTCTTCTCAGCCCTGTGCTTGATGATGAAACTGCCGAATCCGCGAAGATAAACCGGCGTACCCTTGATGAGGGAGTTCTTTACTACTTCCATAAAGCCGTCAACTACGGCCTGAACCTGTTCCTTCTGAACTCCGGTTGACTGTGCAACCTCGTTTACGATTTCTGCCTTTGTCATAATTTGAAATATAAATTGTGTTTATAGATATTCCTGTAAAACCGTGCAAAATTAGATTTAATTTTCTTAAATTCAAAAAAAAACAACACTTTTGAACTGGCATAATGATTGACCTATTAAGTAATTGCATAAAGCCCAGACGGATTGCTGACATTCTGTCAGTGGACTCGTCGGTTTTTATAAGCAAAAAAAGTGTAAATTTGTAAGATATTATAAGGTATAATCCGACCTTTTGAAGGTATATATCTATAAATCAAGCATAGGAAAGCAACTCAAATTAACTGACATACAGGTTGAATAACAATATGAAAGATTTTCTTCAGGATATATTTACTACGGCGCCCGAGGCTGCGGTGAGCGTAATTCCCGTGGCGGCCCCGGAGGCGATGATGGACGATGTGAAAGATTCGGATCTTCCGGAGTCACTCCCGATTCTGGCGCTTCGCAATGCGGTTCTCTTCCCGGGAATCATATACCCTATCAACATCGGCAGGGAAAAATCGCTCAAACTCATCCGCGACGCCGAGCAGCACAACAGCTTCATCGCAGCGATTCCTCAGACGGACATCAACGTGGAGGAGCCTCAGAGGGGCGACCTCTACGACTACGGCACCGTGGCGAGGGTTGTAAAGACCCTAGAAATGCCTGACGGGACTCTTACGGCCATTCTTCAGGGCTACAGAAGGCTCGCTCTTGACGAAGTCAGCGGCGACGATCCGTATCTCTGGGGACGGGTTCACTATGTCCCGGAGGACCGCAGCGGGCTCAACCCGACGCTCGTAAAAATCAAGGCCGACCTTATAAAGGAAAAGTCCATATATGTGACAAAATCCTCTTCCTATATGCCTAAGGAGGCGATTTCGGCACTCAAATCCATCGACAATTTCGAGTTCCTCGTGAATTTCGTGGCGACGACAACCGACTTCGACGACTTCGGGACGAAGATAGAGCTTCTGGGCATCGCATCCGTTGCGGAAAGGGCTGACAGGCTTCTGGAAATGCTCAACAGCCAGGGAGAAATCGTCAAGCTCAAGAACGAAATCAACCAGAAGGTCAAGGGCGAGATGGACCAGCAGCAGAGGGAATACTACCTCAACAACCAGCTGCGCACCATCCAGGAAGAGCTCGGAATGGACGACGAGGAGGATGTGGAAAAGCTCAAGGAGAAGGCTTCCAAGAAGCAGTGGGGAGAGAAGGTGCAGGAGATTTTCGACAAGGAGATTGTGAAACTCGAAAGGTTTAACCCGTCTTCGCCGGAGTACAGCATCCAGCTGAACTATCTTCAGTTTATGGTGGACCTTCCGTGGGGCGAATGTTCCAAGGACAACCTCGACCTCAAACACGCCAAGAAGGTTCTTGACAAGGACCATTTCGGTCTTGACACCGTCAAGGACAGGATCATCGAATACCTTGCTGTGCTGAAACTCAAGGGAAATATGAAATCCCCGATTCTCTGCCTCTACGGCCCTCCGGGAGTGGGAAAAACCAGTCTCGGAAAGTCCATTGCGGCAGCTCTGGGGAGAAAATATGTAAGGATTTCGCTGGGCGGTATGCACGACGAGTCCGAAATCAGGGGACACAGAAAGACCTACATCGGCGCACTGCCGGGAAGAATCCTCAGCGGCATCGAGAGGGCTGGGACATCGAACCCTGTCATCGTGCTGGACGAGGTGGACAAGCTCAGCAGCGACTTCCACGGCGACCCGTCTTCGGCGCTTCTTGAAGTGCTTGACCCTGAGCAGAATACGACATTCCACGACAACTATCTCGACATAGACTACGACCTCTCCAACGTGCTGTTCATCACCACGGCGAACACCACCGAGTCCATCCAGAGCGCTCTTCGCGACCGTATGGAGATGATTCCGGTGAGCGGCTATCTTGCCGAGGAGAAGATGGAGATTGCAAAGACCTACCTCATTCCGCGTCAGTTGGAGGAGCACGGTCTGAAGAGGGGCCAGCTCAAAATCAGCAAGGCGGCACTTTCCGCCATCATCGACCAGTACACGCACGAATCGGGCGTGAGGGGACTTGAGAAGGAGATTGCGAAAATAGCGAGGGTTACGGCGAAGAAAATCGCGCTCGAGGAGGAATACCCCGAGACGCTGAAGCCGGAGCACCTGAAGGAATATCTCGGACTGCCGAAGGCCTTCCACGACAAGCAGAGGGGCAACGAGGCGCCGGGAGTGGTCACAGGACTCGCCTGGACCGAGATGGGAGGAGAGATTCTTTTCATCGAGAGTTCCATCAGCAAGGGCAAGGGCAATCTCAGTATGACGGGAAACCTCGGCGACGTGATGAAGGAGTCGGCGACCATCGCCTACCAGTACATCAAGGCTCATCCGGAGCTCACGGGGCTCTCATACGATGATTTCGCAGCGAAGGATGTCCACGTGCACGTGCCTGAGGGCGCTGTTCCTAAGGACGGTCCGTCTGCGGGCATCACTATGGTGACCTCGATGGTTTCAGCCTTCAGAGGCAAGCAGATCCACAGCGGCTACGCTATGACGGGCGAGATGACCCTTCGCGGAAGGGTGCTTCCTGTGGGCGGCATCAAGGAGAAGATTCTTGCGGCAAAGCGCTCCGGCATCCACACAATCATCATTTCCGAGGACAACCGCAAGGATGTGGAGGACATAAAGCCCCTCTACATCGAAGGGCTGAGTTTCATCTATGTCAAGGACATTCAGGATGTGCTCAAGGCCGCATTTGAGGAATAAGCCTAACGACTTTGCGTTAAACTGCTGAGGCCTTATTTGAAACATTTTTGAAGCCTTATTTGAAGTCGAAGCATTTAGCTATGGACGTTAAGATTGCACAGAGCTGGAAAGAGGCTCTGAAGGAAGAATTTGACAAGCCCTATTTTGCGGAGCTTGTCCGCACTCTCCACGCCGAAAAAGCCGCCGGGCAGAAGGTTTATCCTCCCGGCGGAGAGATTTTCAAGGCCTTCGAACTGACTCCGCTTCCAAGCGTCAAGGTTGTAATCCTCGGTCAGGACCCCTACCACGGCTACGGCCAGGCTATGGGTCTGTCGTTTTCCGTTCCTGACGGCGTCCCGGCTCCACCTTCCCTGAAGAACATCTTCAAGGAGATTGAGACCGAGACCGGCGAGAAGATGAGCGGGAGGACCAATCTCGAGGGCTGGGCACGGCAGGGAGTGCTTCTTCTCAACGCCATCCTCACGGTCCGCGCAGGTGAGGCGGCCTCGCACAGCCGCATCGGCTGGGAGACTTTCACCGACTCGGTCATCCGCTGCATTTCGGAGCGCTGCGACGGAGTGGTCTTTATGCTCTGGGGCAATTTTGCAAGAAGCAAGGCTTCGCTGATAGACCCCTCGAAGCACCTGATTCTTGAGGCGGCGCATCCCTCCCCTCTTGCTCGCGGAGCATTTTTCGGCTGCGGGCATTTTACGAGGGCAAACGAGTGGCTCTGCTCGCGCGGCCTTGCTCCGATTGACTGGCGGCTCTAATTCTCACTGACTTCAGGCACAACATTCTGATTATAAAAAGGTTTTCTCCATTATGGATTCCGACAAAAATATAACATCTGCCCCGAAAAAGGCTCTTTTCCCGGGCTCATTCGACCCTTTCACCGCAGGACATCTGAACATCCTGAAGAGGGCGCTCACAATGTTTGACGAAGTCGTCGTTGCGGTGGGCGTGAACAGCGACAAAAGGGGCTTCTACGACAACGAGAAGAGGCTCGAAATCATCGCTCAGGCAACCCGCGGACTTTCCGGGGTGAGCGCCATCTCCTACGACAAGCTCACCGTGGACATCTGCCACGAGCTGGGCATCCACCACATCGTGAGGGGGGTGAGGAATATGATTGATTTCGAAACGGAAAGGTCAATCGCGGATGCGAACCACAGGATTGCGCCCGACATCGACACGGTGATTATCCCGACGGTGCAGGAGTATGCGCACATTTCCTCATCGGCGGTGAGGGACATTATCCGTCACGGCGGCGACTATTCGGCGTTCATCCCTGATGGCGTCGTGCTGTAATTTTTGGATGAAATTCCTTCCCTTCATACGGTCTTTCATTGAAATTTTGACGCGCTTTGGGCGCCACATACAGGCACTCAAAAGGAACCACCAAAATTTCTCCGAAATTTCGGTCCCCCACGTGTGCGTGGACCAACACCTTTTGAGTACCTATACGTGGCTCTTGGGCGCGCTTTTGCTGTCCCCTATCGGCCTGGCGGCACAGAATGTTTCTTCCGGGAGTGCACAGCGGGACAGCGTCCTAGTGGAATATCTTGCGGAGATTGACGGCTGCGACATCCCGACGAAAATCTCCGAATGTGACTACATTATTTCTTCCTGCACCGACTCGCTCCTCCGGGGCGAGACTGCCCGCAAGGTCTTCACGCACTTTCGGGAATCCCACCTTATGGGGGACGAAAATGTGGCCGTGTGGGTTGCCGAGAAATGGATTCTTCCAAAAGATGATGGGAAGGTGGCATCTGAGGGTAGCAGCTCTGCCGCTCCGGACTCCGTAACGTCGGCCTCTGACTCAGCCGAGACTGCCATAAGGGAATATGTCCGCTTCAACCGGGAATCGCTTCTCGGGATGGCGGCGCCGCCCCTTCCCGAGGCGGGACTCTCCGGTTGGGACGAGAGCCATTACACCGTCCTCTATTTCTACGACACCGACTGCCCAGTCTGCAAAGTGGAGCGGCTGCTTCTGGAAGGAGTGCTCTCCAGACACCCCGAATGCCGTCTCATAGCCTTCTACACCGGAACTGACGCAGAAAAATGGAAGACTTTCCGCTCGGAAGGCTTCCCGCTTCTTGGGGGCAGGGTCACGCACCTTTGCGACCTTCAGGGAGAAAGCGACTTCAAGACAAAATACTCAGTCACGGCCACTCCGAGGCTGTTTCTAATAGACCGTGAAGGCACAATCGTGGGCAGGATGCTCGACTCCGAGTCTCTCGAAACCCTTCTTGAGCAGAGAAACGCGGGGGAGAAACAAGCCGTCGCTCAGCTATTCTACCAGCTGATCCCCCGGCGGGGCGAAGAAGCCAAAGAGGCTCTTGAATACATTATAGACCGTCACATCCTCTGCCCGGACTCCATTTTCAACACCCCGGAAGACTCCCTTATGGTGGTAAATTTCGCCCTGATGCAGAAAGACCTGCTGTCAAAGGCAAGACCTGGAACAAAAATCGCCGCTCTGAAAGTGCGGGGGCGTCTTAACGGTGGCAGGGAAAAGCAGTACAGACTCGACAGAGTGAGCCGCCGCAAGGGAGGCCTCATCATCGTTTTCCACACAACCGGCTGCCGCCAGTGCGAGGAGGAACTCGGAAAAGCCGCCCTGCAGAAGCGCAACACTCTGGAAATCAATATAGACGAAATAGAAAAGTCGTCACCGGAAACATTCTCCGCCCTAATCGAGAATTTCGACCTCACCACTCTCCCGCTTCTAATAGAAACGGACCGCCGGGGCAAAATCCTCCGCCGCTATTTCAGCCTGTAGGCGCACCTAAGTCTATAATTGCCTAATAATTCATCCTTATCCATTCGGACAGGAAATAATCGTATATTCGGTAAGAGTCGTCGGATTTAACCACGATATTCTTATCCAGAAGCGGGGTCAGCGCAGACTGAACCGAACTTGCAGAAGCAAGACTGTGAGTGGAGATGAACTCTGCGGAATTTATCGCTGTCACCTGTTTTTCCTTAGCAAGAGCCTGCAGAAGCTGTTTTTGTTTCAGCGACAACCGTGCAAGGATTTCCCTGTAGCTGTATGACTGAACCTGAATTATATTCCTTTTGGCAGCATCAAGCATATCCTCAGTACATCTCCCTCCCTTAGAAGTCAACGAATAGAGCTCATTCATCATCATCTGGACAAACCAAGTCGTCCCGTCATACTCACCATACACTGCAGATATGACCTCTTCCCCGATTTCTTTCGCGCCTTCATTAAATAGTCTTTGGGCAAAAGGAACATACTTTTCGAGAGGGATTGCATCCAGGCCCATCAGAATGGCACTCTGGTAGAACGGTTTAGCCGGAGAGTTGAACATATTGCTCATTATATGTCTTTTGCTGCCGGCAAAAATGAACTGAGTCCTGCTGCACTGCTGGATTTTCGTCCGGAGCAGAGCCTCTACATTCTTCTCTACATACTCTCCAATCTGCTGGAATTCATCCAGAGCCACGATGCAAGGCTTCTGTGAAGTTTCGAGATAACGAAAAATTTCATCCAGAGTAACCTCCGGAGTTTTTATGTCACCTATCCCTATGTCAAGCCCCGGTTCACCGCTTATCGGATCCATCTTGAAACCAACCTTCAGCGAGGAGACTATAGAGAAGAATTTCTCCATCAATTTAGTTCTCCGGGGTTTTAGGCACTCGAAAACTGCCTTCCCGAACAGATACACAAACTCCGTAAGGGTGCCGGTGGCGTAGATATCGATGTATATAGGAGTAAATCGGTCCAACACGCTGTCAAGGGCGAATGCGTGCCGAATCAGTCCGCTCTTTCCCATTCTGCGGTCTGAAATCAGAGCGACATTGCGTCCGTTGACAATTTGTTTCACTAAAAACTCCGTCTCCTCTTCTCTATCGCAGAAATATCTTGGCGAAACATATTTTCCGACAACAAATGGATTATCCAGTTCAATATCTTCCATAGCGAATAAATTTTACCACAAATATAATTATCATATTTATAATAATCAAGATTATGATAAAATTTACCAACGTATAGAGGATGAAGTTAAACTTTTCCCGCCGTTTTTCCAAATTATTCCACGGGCTGGGAGAAGGCGTATTTGCGCCATTTTTCTATCAGTGCCTGCATATCCTCGGGAATCGGGGAGTCGAAACGGATGGTCTGCCCGGTGCGGGGATGGACGAAGCCGAGGGTTTTGGCGTGGAGAGCCTGACGCGGAAGGATTTTGAAGCAGTTCTGGATGAACTGGGCGTATTTCGCGTAGATTGTACCCTGACGGATTTCGGCGCCGCCGTAGCGTTCGTCGTTGAAAAGCGGGTGGCCGATGTAGCTCATATGAACCCTGATCTGATGGGTGCGGCCGGTTTCAAGGATGCACTCCACAACGGTCACGAAGCCGAAACGCTCCAGAACCCTGTAGTGGGTCACCGCGTGCTTGCCGCTGTTGCCGTCGGGGAAAACCCGGAATTTCATCCTGTCGGAAGGGTCGCGGCCGATGTTGCCGTCTATTGTGCCCTCGTCCTCCTTGATGTTGCCCCAGACCACCGCAACATATTTTCTTTCAATCGAATGGACAAAGAACTGGCGTGCGAGGTTAAGCTGCGACTCGTCGTTTTTGGCGACAACCAGCAGCCCCGAAGTGTCCTTGTCTATGCGGTGAACCAGCACTCCCATCCGCTCGTCGGTGGCGTCGGGGCCCTGCGAAATCCCAAGGTGATAGGCAAGGGCGTTCACCAGGGTGCCGCTGAAGTGTCCGTGACCCGGATGAACCACCATTCCGGCGGGCTTGTTCAGGACGAGAAGGTCGTCGTCCTCATAGACGATGTCAAGAGGGATGTTCTCCGGAAGAATCTCCAGCCCGCGCCTCTGGTAGGGCATAACGAACTGCACAGTGTCGCCCGGACGCACAATCGTGTTCGCCTTCGCAACCTTGCCGTTCACCCTCACATAGTCGTTGCCGATTGCAAGCTGGATGCGATGTCGTGAGGTGTACTCCATGTGCGAGGCGAGGTACTTGTCCACCCTCAGCGGAGTCTGCCCCTTGTCCACATCGAAGCGGTAGTGCTCGAACATTCCGTCCGACGACGCGTCCTCCTCCGCCTCGGAACCTGCGCCCTCCTCCCCGAGGGGAAAATCCTCCTCGCGGAACTCTTCGTTGAATTCTTCGTCAAACCGGGATGCCATATCTACCTCTGTCAATTTAAAAGATTGCGTTCTCCGTAGTCCACTGAATTACTGAAACTTGACCGGCTTTTTGGCAAGGTCGACGGTGAGATAAATGGAAACGTCGCTTCCCATCCTTAGCGGAGTCTCAGAAGGCTCCGGAGACTGCCTCCAGACAAAGGCCTTCGTGCTGTCCTCGTAGGTGGTGACTGTCTTGTCGTAAACTATCTTCCTGACATTCAGTGAGTTCTCCTGAATGGCGTCGACTGCGCTCCCCACTTTAAGGCCACGGACATCAGGAACGCTCGTCACATTGTCCTCAGGGCTGAGTCCCACCACGAGGTCAATTACGCTCTCGCTTTCAATCGGCTCTCCCGGCTCCACCTCGGCGTTCCCGCAAAGTTGGCGGAGGACATTGTTCGTCGCCATATCGCTCACATAGATGAGTTTCCCGAGCACCAGACCCCTTGTGCCGAGTTCGGCCTTGGCCTGACGCATAGAGTAGCCCACAAGGTTCGGCATACTCACTTTCTTGGGGTTCACAGCGTTGATGGTAAGTGCAATTCTGCGGCCTTCCTTCACCTTGGAGCCCGGAGCGGGGTTCTGCTTGTAGACATATCCCCTCTTGAGCCTGCGGACATAGACCGAGTCCACAATCTCCACTCTCATCTTGGCCTGATGGGCCTCGAAAACGGCGTCGCTCACCTTCATCTGCGTAAGGTCCGGAACTGTGAGTTCGCGGTTGTGCTTGGTGATTATGCCCAGTCCTATCGCGGCACCTCCAATAAGTACTGCCAGAACGACAATAGCTCCGAGGATGTTGCGGACTATCCAGTTGCCGAAGAATGACTTTAGCTTGCCCATATATAAATTCCTAATAATATATTATCAAAATTCCCGTTCCCCTAAAAGAGTTTCGCTCCCTGGAACAGCACCCTGAAGAGGCCTTCGCTCAGAAGCGCCAGACCAAGCACCGCCACAATCGCGCCCGTAATCCTGTTTATCCAGATGAGTGTCCTGATTTTCACATATTTGCGGAAATGGCTGATGAGCCAGCTGAAAAGGAACCAATACACGATTGTTCCCGCGGCGACCGCAAGGATAATCGGCGCGGCGGTCCAATCCTGGTTGGAAGTGGTGTCAATGCCGAAAACCGTGAAGAGTGTGAAGAGAACAAGGATGCCTCCGGGGTTGGTGATGCCCATCAGGATGGACTTCAGGAAGTCATTGATGCTCACGCGGTTGCTCTTGCCCGTGACAATCTTTGTAATCCTCTCGTCCTTTTTCAGCCTCGCCTCCCTTTCGACCGGGTTGGAGAATGCCATTATGACTCCGATCACCGCCACGACAACGCCCCCCACAACGAGGATAAGTTCGCTGTGACGGTCCATAAACTCCTGAGCGTAGGCAAGGGCGAAAATGGAGATGCAGGCGAAAGTGGTGTCCACAATCGTTGCGCCGAGGCCTGTAATGAAACCGGCCTTGTGCCCCTTCGTGAGGCTCTGCTGGATGACGAAAATGGCTATCGGACCGATAGGAATCGAGGAGCAGATGCCGATGAGAAATCCCTTTATTATGTTCAACAGTTGAATATCGAACTGCATTGAATTGACAAAATTATTTATTTCCACGCGCCGACGGCGCATAATCGTGCAAAGTTAACAATTTTTAGTTAATTGCCGCCCGATGGGAAAGAGTACGCCGACTTTTTATTACATTTGCAAGACTAAACACGAATAAGTTATATACTTGCAAACTCACGAAAATACGAATACGATGAAACGCAATACACTGGCAATCTGGATTCTCATTCTGCTTTTCTCGGTGATGATGTCACTTCCCTTCCTTCTGCCGCACTGCAGCTGGATGGCCCTCGTGGGGATTGTCCCTCTTCTGTGCGCCGAAAGGATGCTGACGCTGGAGGGGAGAAAACACATCTGGGCATATCTCTATGCGGGATTCGTTCTCTGGAACGCCCTCACGACCTTCTGGGTTTGCAACGCCACGGTGGGGGGCGGAATCGCCGCGGTTCTTCTCAACGCCCTGCAGATGCTCGCCGTCTGGGGTCTTTTCCGTCTTTCGAGAAAAGGTTTCGGGGGGATTCTTCCCTATATTTTCCTTGCCGCGACCTGGATTGCGTGGGAGAGAGTATATTTCTCCCTTGACATATCCTGGCCCTGGCTCACGCTCGGAAACGCATTCGCCAGAACGCCTTCGCTGGTGCAGTGGTACAGCGCCACGGGCTCTCTCGGCGGATCTCTTTGGGTATGGGCGTGCAATCTCGGGGTATTCGGCCTTATGGTCGCGCTTTCCGAAGGAAAGTGGAACGGAGTGAGGCTGCCGGACGGAAGATGGAGCGGATTTTCTCCGCTTGCGCGCTGGACTTCTTCTCTTGCGCTCATAGCCCTTTTTGCCGCCCCCGTAGCCTGGTCACTCGTAAAATGGTATTCACCCGAAGAAGAGCCCTCCGAGAGCATCAACGTTCTGATTGCCCAGCCGAACATAGACCCCTACCACAAGTTCGAGGCTATGAGCCAGAGAGAGCAGAATGCGCTGCTGGAAGACCTTGTGAAGCCATATCTGGAGGAATATGGGCGCGAGGCTCAGGCTGATTCCACTGGAATCCCGACGGGGATTTCGAGCAAAGATTCTTTGGAGGAAACATCAGGTGTGCTCCCCGGGATGCTCATTCTCGCGCCGGAAACATTCACCTCTGATGTGCTCACGAACAATCTTGAGGCGAGCCCGACCCTTCAGAAATTTACCGCGATGCTTCAGCCCTATCCGGGAGTGAATATGCTGCTGGGGGCATCAACCTACACCCACATCCGCTCCGCGATGGCTCCGAGCCGCACCGCCCGCGAAATCGGAGGGGGGCTATGGTATGAAAGTCATAACTCGGCTCTTATGATTGACGGAAGCGGACGCAAGGAGATTTTTCACAAGAGCAAACTCGTGGTGGCCGTGGAGAAACTCCCCTACCCGGTGATCTTCGACCCGATTGACAGGATGCTGGGCGGAGTGATGGGAAGATGCGTCGGGCAGGACGAAATCTCGCTTTTGCACTACCGGGTGCCTGCGACAACAGACTGCACTGCCGATGTCCCGCTTGGCTGCGCGGTCTGCTACGAATCGGTTTACGGGGACTATTGCAGGGGATATATCCAAAAAGGAGCCAGGGCGCTCACGGTGATTACGAACGACGCCTGGTGGGGCGACACTCCGGGCTACATGCAGCACCTTAGCTACGCGAGCCTTCGCGCCATAGAAACTCACCGCGCCATCGCCCGCTGCGGCAACACCGGCATTTCCGGCCTTATCGACTGCCGGGGCAGGATTGTCGAGAGAGGACCGTGGTGGGAGGAGACCGCGATGAAAGTGCAGCTTCCGCTCTACGACGACATCACTCCGTTTGTCCGCTACGGGGACATCGCCGGAAGGGTCTGCACCCTTGTATTCCTCCTTCTTCTTGCCGCCCTTCTCGTCAAAGTTATTACAAACACAAAAAAGAGAGAATGATTTTCATTCTCTCTTTTTCTGTGCTCCCTTAGGGGCTCGAACCCTAGACCCCAACATTAAGAGTGTCGTGCTCTACCAACTGAGCTAAGGAAGCAAAGCTTCTATGTAAATTTTCAAGTTTTCTTCAGGGGCTTGAACCCTTTTTCTTTCTTGTGATCCGTTCGGGGCTCGAACCCGAGACCCCAACATTAAAAGTGTTGTGCTCTACCAACTGAGCTAACGAATCGAACCATAAGCCCCAAATCCGTGTCTCTTTCGTTTTGGGATTGCAAAGGTAGTGCTTTTTTCTTATTCCGCAAACTTTTATTCAGTTTTTTTCTGAGTTTTTTTCATCTTTTTCCAGCCGCGAAAAGCCTGCGAAAATTCAGCGGAAAGAATGCCAAAGGCCTCAAGAAATCATTTCTCCACGCCTTCAGCCTCAGCGATTACTCTCTCCCATCTGTCAATCTGAGAGTTACGCCCAAGAAGCGAGAGCTGCTCCCGTAGCGTTTGCCAGCTTCCGAGGTCGCTCCACCCCAGCTCCTCGGCGATTACATAGATATTCTCCGATTTCTCCATCACTGCGTAGTCGATGGAAATTTTCTCGCAGCTCGGGAAAAGCTTTGCAAGGGCAGCAGGCTCCTCACGGGTGTAGAACGAGGGCGCAAGAGCGTCCATAACTTCCATTATCTTAGGCGCGTGGGTGCGAAGTTCGCTATTTATAGTTTCCACATTCCAGACAAAGATGCCGGCGTTCCAGACATAATCCCCTGCCGCGAGGTAGCGCTCGGCCGTCTCGGCGTCAGGTTTTTCCTTGAACTGCCCCACTTTCACAATCTCTCCGTGACGGAAACCCGGCGCACAGATATACCCGTAGCCGGTTTCGGGACGAGTAGGAATAATGCCGACCGTAACGATGGCATTGGAATGCGCAGTGAAAGCGAGGGCGGAGTCAATCACTGCGGTGAACTTGTCGCGGCGAAGGACAAAGGCATCCGCCGGGGTCACGGCGATGTTTGCCCCGGGGTGGCGGGCTGCTATTTTACGACAGGCGTAGGCTATGCAGGGAGCGGTGTTACGGGCGCAGGGCTCGAGAAGAATCTGCTCCGGGGGGATTTCGGGGAGCTGTTCCCGGACAATGGAGGCATATTCCGCAGATGTCACCACCCAGAAATTTTCAATCGGAGCAGACGGAAGAAATCTCTCCACAGTCATCTGTATAAGCGATTTGCCCTCCCCCAGCACATCGATGAACTGCTTCGGGCGCTCGGGGGTGCTGATTGGATAGAGCCGGCTTCCGACTCCTCCGGCCATTATTACTATATGTGTATTAGCGTCTGACATAAACGTTATTGTTCGCAGTGGTGAAAGCCCACTCTGAATGGTTATAAACTGTTTTGGAACGCCCAGGGCTATTTGGCGCCGGAGGAGGCTGAAGCCGCCCTGTCATTAAGCCGTTTCGTGAGAGCCTTCTGGAACTCGCGCGCGTTCTTCTGATGCTCGGTGTAGGTGGCGGCGAAACGGTGGGTGCCGTCAAAGTCCGGGCTTGCGCAGAAAAAGAGATAGTTGTGAGAATCCGGATGGAGAACCGCCTCCAGACACGGCTTCGACGGCACATTTATCGGCGCAGGCGGAAGCCCCGTATGCTTATAAGTATTGTATGGGGAGTCCACGCTCAAGTGTTTTTTCAGAACCCTGTTGAGCTTATAATCATAGCAGAAGCAGATTGTAGGGTCGGCCTGAAGTTTTATTTTCTTGTGGTAGCGGTTGAGATAGACCCCGGCAATCTTAGGAAATTCAAACTCCTTGAGAGTCTCGCCGGCTACGATGGACGCCACGATTGACGCCTCCATCGGGGTAAGGCCCTGATCTTTTGCAAGTTTCACCCGTTCAGGCGTCCAGAAGTCGTCATATTCCTTTTTGAAGCGGTCGAAAATTTCCTTCACAGACGCGGTCCAGTACATCCTGTAGCTGTCCGGGAGAATGAGCGCGAAAACATTTTCGGGCGTAAACCCGTACTGGGCGAGGAAAATCTCGTCGTTAAGAGCGTTTATCACAGAAAGGGAATCCACCATCATCTGCGAAGAAATCCTCTGGGCAATCCTCTCTTTTGTCCTGAGAGTCCCCGAAAGAGTCAGCACTCCGGGCTCCTGCCAGCCGAAAACAAGCATCCTCGCTACATAAATCGGAGGATTAGAAGTGCGGATCTGATAGCGTCCGGGCTTGATTTTCCCCTCCACATCCATTCGGCGGAAGCAGCGGTCAAGGCTGCGGGAATTTCGCGCACAGCCGTCAACCGTGAGCGCCTCGAACACAGCGGAGGCGGGAGTGTCGGGATAGACGAAAATGACGGTGTCCTTCGTGAACCCGGGGCGACGGTTGTCTATATACCAGAGGGCTGCGACCGAAAGAGCCGCGAGAAGGACAATAGCCCCAATGATGGAGAGAACCGCAACGATTGTTTTTTTCTTTGTCATCGGTATATTGCTTAAGGGAAGTTTCGCGTGTGCTACACGTGAAGATATTATTTTCTCAGTATTATAAGGTCACCCTCGGCGATGTCGGAGTTGCTCTTGACCTTGTTCATCTTCTTGAGGGAAGAGAGCCGTACGCCATAGCGCTGGGAAATCTTCCAGAGGTCGTCCCCGCTCTCCCAGACGTGTTTGTCCAGGCCCTTTGCGGCCCGGGATTTTTTTGCCTGAAGATACACGACAGTTCCAGGGGCAATCTCGGAATCGGCGCTCAAATCATTGAATTTCAGGATTTCACGAGGGAAGAGGTTGTACTGCTTCGCGATGGAGGAATAGGTCTCGCCATCAACCGAATACACAAACGGGACGCCGTTCTGAGAGTAAAGTTCGCGGGAAAGGTTGAAACTGAAGACCTCCCTCTGCTCTCCGCTGAGCTTTTGCGGAGTTTCCAAAACGGTCGGAGACTCCGGACGGGTCACTTTGCGGGTCTTTTTGGAAGACTTGTCTGATTTCTTTGAGTTTTTCTTGGAAGCCTTTTCGCCTTTCCCGGCATTTTTCTTTGAAGACTTTTCGCCTTTCCCGACATTTTCCTTTGAAGCGCTGTCATTAGCGACTTGACTCTCCTCAGAAGAAGATTCCTCAGGTGTGTACCCGGTCTCGGCCCCGTAGGAGGCGTCAAAAGTGTCGTACTGGCTCAGATTGTAATCCTTTATGAGTTTTATGATTTTCGCGGGGTAGCTCGGGTCGGTGGCGTAACCGGCCTTCTTTAGCCCGTATGCCCAGCCCTCATAGTCGGTCGGGTCGAGGTTGAAGAGGAAGGCATAGCGGTCCTTGTAGCGCAGAAAATCCGAATGGTCGCGGAACGACTCGTCGGCAGAGGAGTATTTGCGGAAGCACTCCCCCTTGCGGTCGTCGTCGTGATACATCTTGCCGCCGGTCCAGTTGTGGCACTTGATGCCGAAGTGGTTGTTGCCCTCGGTGGCAAGGCGCGACTTTCCGGCCCCGGACTCAAGCAGTCCCTGGGCGAGAGTTATGCTCGCAGGCACTCCGCTACGGTACATTTCCGCAACGGCAACCCGCGAATATTTCCGTACATATTCTTGATAAACGCTCTTCTGGTCCCCCCGGCAAAGGAGAGCGCAGAAAAGGACGAGGCCCAAAGAGGCAAAAATTTTCTTTCTCATATCAAAACAAAAATGCGCAGACATAAGTCGGAACGAGGGCGACCGAAAGTCAAATTTTGACTTTTGGGTCGCTGCGCAAATTCCTTCAAATATAGTGAATTCTTTGAAAATCCGAATATTCAGAAGCCCCTTCTGCTCCAAATTGTATAAAGACGAAGAAAATATGGGTTTACCTTTCGACCTTTACAAGGGGCACATCATAAACATCCCCGTCGTTTGCCGCCTCCGCATTCGGAAAAACAGAGCGGATTTCGCTTAGAAGCGGCGCGGTGTCCCTGTAGCGCGAAGAATAGTGCGCCACAACGAGCTTCCTTGCTCCCGCCTCCCGGGCAAGATGCGCAGCCTGAAGAGTCGTGGAATGGAACCTTTCGGCCGCTTGCTTCTCCAAATCCGCCATATAGGTGGCCTCGGTGTAGAGAATGTCCACGCCCCGGACCCACTCCGCAAGAGAAGGGAAAGGCGCGGTGTCGCTGCAATAGGCGTAACTTCGGGGCGGGTACGGAAGATATGTAACCTCCTCCGAACGGATTATTTCGTTTTCCCTCACCACATCTTCGCCGTTTTTGAGCGAACAGATTTCCGCAATTCCTAGCCCATAGCGCTCGATGGCGTCCTTGCGGACATTGAGCTGGGGAGTTTTCTCGCGGAAAAGATAGCCGTAAGTCTCGATGCGGTGATTAAGAGGAAAAGCCTCGACGGTGAGAAATTTATTCTCGAAAATCACCTGCGGGCCCTTGGTCTTCACCGGAATAAAATCCACCTTGATGCCAATCTGGTCGCCGTAGTAGGAAAGGTAGAACTTCAGTATGGCTCCCAGAGCCTGGGGACCGAAAACCTTAATGCTTTTTCGCGAAGTCGCGAGTCCGATTGTGGACAGCAGTCCCGGGAGTCCGAAAACGTGGTCGCCGTGGATGTGGGAGATGAAAATGGCGTCAATGCGGTCGAAGGAAAGTCTCTGACGGCAGAACTGCCGCTGAGCTCCCTCCCCGCAGTCAACCAAAAACAAGCGCCCACGTACGTCGAGTACCTGAGCGCTTGGATTTCTGCTTGACGTGGGTTTGGCCGAAGCCGTGCCCAGTACATTCAGTGTAAAGTTCATTCCATGAAGGAATTATTCACCTTTTGCGAGCTGGTCCTTGAGAGCTGCAAGTGCGTCGATGTCGCCAAGGGTGGTCTTCTCGATGTTGGAGTTGATCTTCTTGACAGCCTTCTTCGTTACGTCAGCCTCTGAGGAAACTTTCTCACCCTTTGCTGACTCTGCGCCTGCAGCGTAAGTCTTGGTGTGTGAAAGAACTACGCGACGGATTGAGCGGCGAAGCTCGGTAACCTTGAACGGAAGGGTCTCGCCTGCAACCGGGGTGCTGCCGTCCTCTTTGGTGAGCTCACGGTTGAAGCAGATTGCCTCAACGGCCGGGTCAAGAGTGATGGTAGCGAACTTGTCGCCGAGAGTTGCAATAGGAGCCTCAACAACGGTTCCGACAGCATATTTAGCCTCAATCTCATCCCAAGGGTTAGGGAGGAGCTGCTTGTGGCCAAGGCTGAGCTTGTGGTTCTCCTCATCGAAGTCAAGGATGACAACGTCGATCTTGTCGCCGGTTGCAACAAGCTCTGAAGGATGTTTGATCTTGTTCCAAGAGAGGTCGCTGATGTGAACGAGTCCCTCGATTCCCTCCTCAAGCTCTGCGAATACGCCGAAGTTGGTGATGTTGCGAACTGTTGCGGTGTGCTTTGAACCTACAGGATATTTCTCCCTGATGTTCTTCCAAGGATTCTCAACGAGCTGCTTCAGGCCGAGAGACATCTTCTTCTCTTCCCTGTCGAGGGTAAGAATCTGAGCCTCAACCTCGTCGCCGACTTTGAGGAAATCCTGTGCGACGCGAAGCCTTGGAGACCAGGACATTTCTGATACGTGGATAAGACCCTCAACGCCCGGCTCAATCTCTACGAATGCGCCGTAGTCTGCGATGAGAACGACTTTACCCTTAACCTTGTCACCTACCTTGAGGTTCGGATCAAGAGCGTCCCAAGGATGTGCCTGGAGCTGCTTCAAGCCGAGAGCGATTCTCTTCTTGTTCTCGTCGAAGTCAAGGATGACGACGTTAATCTTCTGGTCGAGTGAAACAACCTCCTCAGGATGGTTGATTCTGCCCCAGGAGAGGTCGGTGATGTGGATGAGACCGTCAACACCGCCGAGGTCGACGAATACGCCGTAGTTGGTGATGTTCTTGACAGTACCCTCGAGTACCTGACCTTTCTCGAGCTTGCTGATGATTTCGGCCTTCTGAGCCTCGATTTCAGCCTCGATAAGCGCTTTGTGTGATACGACGACATTGCGGAACTCCTGATTGATCTTGACGATCTTGAAGTCCATAGTTGTGTCGACGAACTGATCGTAGTCGCGGATAGGCTTAACGTCAATCTGAGAGCCCGGAAGGAATGCCTCGATGCCGAATACGTCGACAATCATACCGCCCTTAGTGCGGGTCTTGACATAACCTTTGACAATCTCGTTGTTGTTGAATGCCTCGTTGACCATATCCCAAGAACGCAGCTGACGGGCTTTCTTGTGTGAAAGTACGAGCTGTCCTTTCTTGTCCTCGGTGCTCTCAACATAGACCTCGACTTTGTCTCCGACTTTGAGGTCAGGGTTGTAGCGGAACTCTGGAGCCATAATGACGCCTTCGCTCTTGTAACCGATGTTGACTACCACTTCCCTCTTGCCGACTGAAGTTACGACGCCTTCTACGACCTCGCCTTCTACGACCTTGGAAAGGGTCTTTTCATACTCTGCGGCAACTTCTTTCCTGTCGCCGTACTCGCCTTCGTTCTCGAATGCGTCCCAGTCGAACTCCTCAGGAGCGACTGAAGCATTGCTGCAAGGCTGCTTCTTGGTTTCTTCTGTCTCAACACGAGCCTCTGCGGCCTCGACGGCCGGTGACTCCTGCTGGGCAACTTTTACTTCTTCCATAATTGTTTTTAAGACTAATTAGGGGTTTAACATTATTTTATAATCCTTTGTCCCACAAAGACTTGCACATAAAAATGCACGCCTTCGGGCAAAAAGGCGTGCAAATATAGGTAAAATTATCTGATTATCAAATTCTAAGCAGAAATATCTAAGAGGCTTTGAGGAATATTTTGACGATTATAACATCTTTCTCTTCTTAAATATCAAGAATACAATCAGCAGCGAGGTCACCATCATCGCGATGATAATCACCCAGTTCCAGGGACTGTCGTCCGGAAGGATAGGAAGGGCGACATTCATTCCGTAGAAGGAGGCGATGAGTGTCGGAGGCATCAGAAGGAGGGAAACCAGCGTGAACACCTTCATAATCTTGTTCTGATCGAGGTTGATGATACCGATTACGGTGTTCTGGAGATATTCCAGACGCTCGAAGCTGAAGTTGGTGTGGTTCACAAGGGAAGCGATATCCTTAAGGAGCACATTCAATTTGCTCTGGATGCTCTTGGGACATTTCGAAGACTTGAGAATGCTGGAGATGACCCTCTGCTTGTCGACTATGTTCTCGCGAAGGAGCATCGTGTTTTCCTGCAGGCGGTTGATGTCCAGGAGGAATTCCTCATTTATGTCCTCGCCCAAACTGACCTTCTTGTTATACTGGGCGATTTCCTTTGAAAGGATCTCTATCATATCCGCGTCGGAGTCGATGCGCTGCTCGAGAATGTTGTTGAAGACAGCGTAGCCGTTGGTATACATCTTCGGGAACACGTTCAGACGCCTCTGAAGCTCGGTGAAACTGCGCAGCTGGACTTCCCTGAGGGTCGTAAGGGTGTTACCCTTGAGGATGAAGGAGACGCTCTCCATCGAGTACTCCTCAGGCCCCGGGATTACGAAGTTGGTGTTGGCGAAAATGGCGTCCTCGGTCTCGGAGAAACGGGATGAGGACTCAATCTCTTCGGCCGTGGCGCGGCTCTGGATGGTGGTGCCGAGGAAAGCTTCGACCGAACGCTTCTCGTCGCCCGAAGGAGAGAGAAGATCAATCCATATTACATCGGAAATGTTTATAGCGGCAAAATCAGCCTCGCTCTGCGAGACTTTCATCTGTCCGTTCACCCTGTAGAAGATTTCCACCATAGCCTTCCTGAGTTTTATCCGGCCGCTGCGCCGGAGGGTTTAACATCGATTCCCGGCCCGGAGGCCAGGCCCCGCAGGCTCGCCGTTTCGCTGGCGGAAGAGAAACGGCCCGCAAATATAGTAATTTTTTATATCTTCTCAGCGCAGTTGATGCCATCTAAAGCTGAGGAGACGATGCCGCCGGAATAGCCGGCTCCCTCCCCGCAGGGGTAAAGTCCCGGGAGGTCGGGGTGCTGGAGCGTCTCTGGGTCGCGTGGGATACGCACAGGGCTGGAAGTTCTGGACTCAACCCCAAGAAGCAGAGCGTCATTGGTGTAATACCCTTTCATCTTGCCGCCAACTTCAGGGAAAGCAAGGCGAAGGCGCGAAGAGACGTGCTCGGGAAGAATCTCATGGAGAGGCGCGCTGAGAACTCCCGGATGATAGGAGCTGCGCGGAAGATCACGGGAAACAAGCCCTCTGCAAAAATCCGCCATTCTCTGCCCAGGAGCCGCAAACGGGTTGAGTTTCCTGGCGCCCTCTCCGCCGCCATTAACCTTCGAGGCTTTTCCTGCGATGCGCTCCCTCTCGCCCTGCACCCAGTCCCAGACGGCCTTTTCGCTGTCGTGCTGGAAATTCAGAAGAGAAAGCGGATCGGCGGCGGGATAGCCCGGGATGTCGCCCGGCTCGATGCTCACCACCACGCCTGCATTCGCCCAGGCGGAATTGCGGGCGGAATTGGACATTCCGTTCAGTACGGTCTCTCCTTCCACGGTGGAAGACGGGACAAGGATGCCCCCGGGGCACATACAGAAGGAAAACACCCCGCGCCCCTCGGTCTGAGTTACGAAACTATACTCCGCAGCAGGCATAAACGGCTGATACTTACCGTGATACTGAATCCGGTTTATGAGCGACTGAGGATGTTCCACCCTCACTCCGAGCGCAAACCCCTTCGCCTCGACGGCCCAGCCCCGGCGAACAAAAAGTTCATAAATATCCCTTGCAGAGTGCCCTGTGGCGAGGATTATGTTCCGGGCAGTGAATTCCCTTTTCTCCCCTTCCGGGTTCAGGACGACAACACAGTAGCCTTCGCCCTTCTCCGAAGGCTTTATGTCAACTATGCGGGAGTCGAAATGATACTCTCCGCCGTGCTCGATGATGCATTTTCGGATGTTCTCCACCACTTTCGGAAGGCGGTCGCTGCCGATGTGGGGATGGGCGTCGGTAAGGATGCTCTCAGGAGCGCCGAAACGGACAAACTGGTGAAGAACCTCGCGTATGTCCCCTCTTTTTGAGGAGCGGGTGAAGAGTTTTCCGTCGGAGAACGTCCCTGCGCCCCCCTCGCCGAAACAGTAGTTGGAGTCGGGATTCAGCTCGCCCTTGTCGCTTAGTCGCGCCACATCCACTTTCCTCGCGTGAACATCCTTCCCCCTCTCCAGGATTACAGGTTTGAGGCCCTTCTGAAGCAGATGAAGAGCGGCGAACATCCCCGCAGGACCCGCTCCCGCGACAATGACTTCCGGGGCCCCGTGGACATCGCGGTAAGGCGGAAGCTCATACTTTTCAAGCGGCTCTCCGACTGCGGAAACGGCGTAGCGGCAGCGGTAGAGCACATCGCCCCGCGCGTCAATGGACCGGCGCACAAGCCGGCATTCCCCCACGCCCTTCGGCCCCACGCCAAGAGCGCGCGCGGCCGCCGAGTGGAGTTCCGCCTCAGGAATTTCCTTCCCGATTTTGCAGGTGAGTTCTATTTCTTTCATAATTCTACCTTCACAAGTATCCGACTCACTCTTTCATCAAAAGTCCGCCAGTCTTGAGACCGGGGCGACGTCGAGCGGGGTGCGTTCGCCGGCGAGGTAGTGGTAGTAGCCGGCGATGGCTATCATCGCGGCGTTGTCGGTGGTGAACTTGAACTCCGGGAGATAGACATTCCAGCCCCGTTTTGCGCCCTCGGCTACGATTCTTGAGCGAAGTCCGCTGTTTGCCGACACTCCGCCTCCGATTGTCACCTCGCGGATGCCGGTCTGCTTCGCAGCCTTTATGAGCTTGTCCATCAGAATGTCAATCAGGGCCTTCTGGAACGATGCGCAGATGTCCTCTTTGTTTTCCTCCATAAAATTCGGATTCAGAGCCATCTGGTCGCGGACGAAATAAAGAAGCGACGTTTTGATGCCGCTGAAGCTGTAGTCCAGACCCGGCACGTGCGGTTTGGCGAACTTGAAACGGTTTTCGTCGCCGAGTTTTGCCAGACGGTCCACAACGGGGCCTCCGGGGTAGCCCAGACCCATCATCTTGGAACATTTGTCGAAGGCTTCCCCCACCGCGTCGTCGATGGTCTGCCCGAGAATCTCATATTTCAGCGGGCTGTCCACCCTCACAATCTGAGAGTTTCCGCCCGAAACGAGAAGGCACAGGTATGGGAACTCCGGTGTGCGGTTTTCCTTGTCATACTGCTTCACGAAATTCGCTAGGATGTGCCCCTGAAGGTGGTTCACCTCAATCAGCGGGCAGTCAAGCGCGATGGAAAGCGACTTGGCGAACGAAGTGCCCACCAGGAGCGAACCCAGAAGTCCCGGTCCGCGGGTGAACGCAATGGCGGTCACATCCTCCCGGGCAACTCCCGCCCTCGAAAGAGCCTCGCTCACTACCGGCACGATGTTCTGCTGGTGCGCCCTCGAAGCCAGCTCCGGAATCACGCCGCCGTACGCTTTGTGGACGTCCTGACTTGCAATCACATTGGAAAGAAGATAGCCGTCCTTCAAAACGGCCGCCGAAGTGTCATCACAGGATGACTCGATACCCAAAATTATATCTGCCATAGTTTTCCTTTCTCTGAGGTAAAATCCCCGCAAAATTACTCATAAATCCGCGAAAATCAAGCGAGATTTTGTGTGAGCAGTTTTCATTGCAATAAGACAGCGGGCGAAAGTGACGATTTCCTCGCCATTTCCGCCCGCTGTCGCGCATTTTCTATTTATCGGACTACTTTGCCTGAGAATTCTTGACGATTTCGTCGTACTTCTTGTAGGCTGCCTCGTACTCATCGCCCTGGGAGACGAAACGGTAGTAGATGTTCTTGAGGTAGATGGCGATGTTGTTCTTGATGTCCTCTGACTTGGAGACTGCGTATGCCTTCTCGAACGGATCGATCGCGTCCTTGAGGCACTGCTCGAACTGGGCTACGAGAGCCTCGTACTTGCGGTCGTCAAGCTCGTTGGATGCCTCCTCGGAGATTGTAACAGCGTCGTTGTAGAGCATAATGCCGGCTCCGATGTAGCCGAACTCGTAGTTCGGGTCGATCTTGGCGCAGTAGTAATAGGCCTTCTTGGCTTCGTCTTTCTTGCCGAGCTGGTTGTAGATGTTGCCCTTTACATAGTAGAGGGAAGCGTTGTTCGGCTCGTTCGCGATTGCCTTGTCGAGAAGAACGAAAAGTTTCTCCGGATCTTCCTTGTTCTCGATGTAGAAATTGATGAGGGAGATGAGGATGCTCTGGCTCTGCGGGTAGAGTTCGAAACCTTTCTCGAGGATTATCCTTGCGTTTTCCTTGTCGCCGAGCTTGAGATAGATGTCGTGGAGCTTTGCGAAAACTTCGCCGCCTTCGTAGTAGTACTGATTGTCAAGGCAGCTCTGGAAGAAGCCTTTTGCCCTCTCGTACTTCGCGATGGCTGCGACGGAATCTGTAGCTGCAGTCCTGTTAGCGTCCATCCAGGCTGTAAAACCTGCGTTGTAGAGCGCTGTGGTGTCAATCTTTGAAAGCGGAGCGGTGGCTGAAGCCTTGGCTGCGTTCTCGAAGAGTTCTGAGGACTCTGCAAGTCTTTCGAGAGTGTAGGCGTTCATACCGTCGCTAAGGAACTTGTTTGCGATGTCCTCGAGAGCGGCGTTGATTGCCTTGGTCTTCTTGCCTGCCGCGTCAAGTTCACCTGCCTTGGCGTATGCGTCAACCGCGTTCTGAAGAGCGTTCTCGCAAACCGGCTTTGTCACATCAATGAGGACAAGCTGTCCCTGCGCGTTGAAATAGAGGTCCTTGTCGGCGAAAGTCTGCTTGGTGCAGGCGGTGCCGGTGAGGGAAACCTGCTCGACTGAGAGCGGCTGCTGGTTGCCTCCGAGGAGCTGAATCTCCTGCTGGGTGGCGCCAATCCAAAGCTGACCCATAGGGCCGTTGTATGCGTCGACGTATGCCTTGCCGAGTTTAATCCAGGTGTCAGGCTTTGCTGCCTTCTTAGGGTTAGCTGCCGCAGCCTCAGCCTTCACGACAGCAGACCTCAATGCTTCAGGGCTCTTCTGCTGTGCAGATGCAAGGGTCACTGAAGAAATCAAAACTGTTAATGCAATCAGAATCTTTTTCATAATGCACTGAAATTTAATTTGTTGGTTTTATGTTCCAGCCGGGTCTGCCTTTATCCCGTCCTGAACCGTTAGTATTATTTACAAAATATAAGCCTTACTCTGCGGATGGCTCTGCAGGGGCCTCTGAAGGCTGCTCGGCAGGAGCTACAGTTGCCTGCTCCTCCTCTTCATCGCCCTTCGCGACCACTGAAACCGCAGCGATTGAATCACCGTCCTTGATGTTGATCAGGCGCACTCCCTGGGTGGCCCTTCCTGCAATCCTTATGTCGGAAACCGCCATACGGATGGTAAGGCCGGAACGGGTGATGATCATAAGGTCATCGTTGTCCGTCACGTTCTTGATTGCGATGAGAGAGCCGGTCTTGTCGGTGATTGAAAGGGTCTTCACGCCCTTGCTTCCGCGGCTTGTCTTGCGGTACTCCTCGAAGTCGGAACGCTTGCCGTAGCCGTGCTCGCTCACAACAAGGATAGAGTGGTCTGCGGCATCCTCGGCGGATGGCTCATAGCTTAGAATTCCCACAGTCTCGTTGGTCTCGGAGTCGAGGTTGATTGCCTTCACTCCGGAAGCGAGCCTGCCCATAGGGCGGACGTCGCTCTCGTCAAAGCGCACGCAGCGTCCTTCCTTGCCGGCGATGAATATCTGACTGTTGCCGCTTGTGAGCACTGCATCCAGCAGAGAATCCCCTTCGCGGATTGTGAGCGCTATCACGCCGTTTGTCCTCGGCCTTGAATAAGCCTCGAGAGTTGTCTTCTTTATGATGCCGTTCTTCGTGCAGAGAACCACATAATTGTTGTTGATGTAGTCCTCGTCCTTGAGATTGCGGACATTGATGTATGCCCTGATCTTGTCCTCGGCGGTGAGGTTCAGGACATTCTGGATGGCGCGGCCCTTAGATGAGCGGGAGCCTTCCGGAATCTCGTAAACCTTGAGCCAGAAGCACTTGGCGGAGTCAGTAAAGAGAAGGAGGGTGCTGTGCATATTGGCGACATAGATGTGCTCTATGAAGTCCTCGTCCCTCTTTGCGGCGCCCTTCATACCCACGCCTCCGCGGGCCTGTGTCCTGTACTCGGTGAGGGCTGTCCTCTTTATATATCCCAAGTGGGAAATGGTCACGACCACATCCTCGTCAGGATAGAAGTCCTCAGGGTTGAATTCCTCTGCGGAAAGGGCAATCTCGGTGCGGCGCTCGTCGCCATATTTCTCCTTCATCTGAAGGGTCTCGTCCTTGATTACCTGCATCTGCATTTCGTGGCTTCCAAGAAGGTCCGTGCAGTATTTTATGAACTTTTCGAGTTCGTCGTACTCGCTCTGGAGCTTCTCACGTTCGAGTCCCGTGAGCTGACGGAGCCTCATCTCCACGATTGCGCTCGCCTGTGCGTCGGAAAAGTCGAAGGTGCTGATGAGCGCGGCCTTGGCCTCGTCAACGCTCTTGGATGCGCGGATTATGTTGATGATTTCGTCGATTACATCCAGTGCCTTCAGCAGGCCCTCGAGGATGTGGGCCCTGGCCTGAGCCTTGTTAAGGTCGAACTTGGTCCTGCGGACAATCACCTCGTGACGGTGCTCGACAAAGTATTTGATGAGGTCCTTGAGGTTCAGGGTGTATGGCCTTCCGTTCACAAGGGCCACATTGTTCACTGAGAAACTTGACTGGAGCGGAGAGTATTTGAAGAGGTTGTTCAGAACGACGTTTGAATTAGCTCCCATCTTCAGGCGTATGACAATCCTCACGCCCTCCCTGGTGGTCTCATCGTTCACATACGAAATGCCGTCAATCTTCTTTGTCTCAACGAGTTCGGCGATTTTCTCAATCATCTCCCTCTTGTTGACCATATAAGGGATTTCGGTCACCACGATGGTCTCCCTTCCGGAGTCGCTCACCTCGATTTCGGTCTTGGAGCGGATCACAATCCTTCCCTGACCGGTCTCGAACGCGTCCTTGATGCCCTGACGGCCCTGGATTATGCCCCCTGTAGGGAAATCAGGTCCCTTGATGTAGTGCATCAGTTCCTCGACGGTGATGTCCGGGTTGTCGATGTAGGCGCAGATGCCGTCGCAGCACTCGCTGAGGTTGTGCGGAGCCATATTCGTGGCCATTCCGACTGCGATTCCAGACGAGCCGTTGAGAAGAAGGAGCGGGAGTTTCGTCGGCAGAACCGTCGGCTCCTGGAGGGAGTCGTCGAAGTTGTTCTGCATATCCACGGTGTCCTTGTCGAGGTCTCCCAGGATGTCCTCGGAGATTTTCTCGAGCTTCGCCTCGGTGTAACGCATTGCAGCCACCGGGTCGCCGTCCATAGAACCGAAGTTACCCTGTCCGAAGACGAGAGGATAGCGGACGCTCCACCACTGTGCAAGACGGGCCATCGCGTCATAGACGCTGCTGTCGCCGTGCGGGTGGTACTTACCGAGCACCTCGCCGACGATTCTGGCGGACTTTTTCGTCTGTCCGGAGTAGGACAGACCCAATCCGTCCATTCCGTAAAGCACCCTGCGGTGAACAGGCTTCATTCCGTCCCTCACGTCCGGGAGCGCACGCGAAACAATCACCGACATTGAGTAGTCGATGTAGGCGCTTCGCATCTGCTGGTCGATGTCGACCTGCTCAATCCGGCCCATAGGAACCTTCTCTTCTTCGTTGTTGTTGATGTTTTCTTCCATATAATTATATTACTTTTTTCCCTATAAAACGCCCTCGGGTCCATTCGGTAAAATACACGGGACGCAGGCGCGCACATAGTTTGCAAATATACGCAGATTTGCTTAATTTTGCAAAAAAGGAGTCATTAAATGAGAATGAAAATATCGTCGAACCTCAATTCCATCGTGAACTTCGCACGGGAAGAGGCTATGAGATGCGGAAGCTATCAGATTGAGCCTGACCACCTTATGCTCGGACTTCTAAGGCACGGAACCAATTACGGGGCAATGCACCTGAAGATGGACGGGGTGGAGCTGGAGGAGATGAAAATGTTCCTTGACGACAAGCTTTCACGCCCACGGCACATCCCCTACGAGGAAATCGATGCGGTGACACTTTCGCGCGCGGGAGCCAACATCCTCACGCTCACCGTGCTGGAGGCGATGAGGTTCTCCTCCGACACCGTTGTGCCTGAGCATCTTCTGCTTGCTCTGACAAAGACGCCGGGGAACCTTTCGGGGGTGTATCTCGCCGAACACGGAATCACCTACAGGGTCCTCGTGCGCGAGCTCAAGGACCTGGGACTGCTGCCGCGGGAGGAGGCTTCACCTGGGAACATTGACGGGACCGAGGTGCGGTTCACTTTCCGCCGCCCTGACAGCGGGGAGGCTTCAGAAGGTGATTCTACGGATCCCGGGGCTTCGGAGGAGGGTTCCGGGGACATCGGGGCTTCGGAGGAGGGTTCCGGGGACATCGGGGCTTCGGCGGAGGATTCCGAGGCCGATCCGGAAGAAGAGAGCCAAAGGCAGAGCCCGCGCAAAAAGTTCGCTGATTTTTTCCCTCCGGAATATGGCGAGGGGCAGGAAAAGCCGAAAGAGTCGCTTCTGGACCAGTTCGGATATGACCTCACTGCGGCGGCGCGCGAGCACAGGCTTGACCCTGTCGTGGGGCGTGAAGACGAGATTATGAGGGTCATACAGATTCTCGGCCGAAGGAAAAAGAACAACGCGATGCTCATCGGAGACCCAGGAGTGGGCAAATCCGCCATCGTGGAGGGCATCGCGATCCGCATCACCACGGGCGAAATCCCCCCTGCCCTGAAAGACCGCCGGCTCATTTCGCTGGATATCGCTTCAGTCGTTGCCGGAACGCGCTACAGGGGCGATTTCGAGAAGAGGCTCAAGGGGATTATGAACGAAATCAGCGAGAATCCCGACGTGATTCTTTTCATTGACGAGTTCCACACGATTGTCGGGGCGGGCGGCGGCTCGGGAAGCCTTGACGCGGCCAACATCCTCAAGCCGGCGCTTGCGCGGGGAGAGATCCAGTGCATCGGTGCGACGACGCTGGACGAGTTCCGCAAGGTCGTGGAGAAGGATGGGGCGCTGGACAGAAGGTTCCAGAAAGTGATGGTGGAGCCGACAAGCGAAGAGCAGACTCTGTCGATTCTTCAGCGGATGTGCCCGAGGTATGAGCAGTATCACGGAGTAAACTACGACGAGGATGCGCTGAGGGCGTGCGTGGGGATGTCGCAGAGATATATTACGGACCGCTGCCTGCCGGACAAGGCACTGGACGTTATGGATGAGGCGGGGTCGATGGTGCGGCTTCGCGGGGGCGAGGAGCCCAGAGTGGAGCAGAAGGATGTCGCGGAGGTAATTTCGAAGATTACGGGCATCCCTGTGAGCAATGTCGCAAGGAGCGAGAGAGTGCGCCTGCTGGAAATGCAGAGCCGTCTTGCGCGGAGGGTTATCGGCCAGGACGACGCCGTTGAGAGCGTCGTCCGCGCGATTCGGCGAAATCGCGCGGGGATCAAGGATCCCCTCAGGCCGGTGGGGAGCTTCCTGTTCGTGGGCCCTACCGGAGTGGGAAAGACTTCCCTCGCCAAGTGCCTTGCCGAGTATCTTTTCGACTCGCAGGACAACATAATCCGGATAGATATGAGCGAGTACGGCGAGAAGTTCAATGTCAGCCGTCTTATCGGTGCGCCTCCGGGCTATGTGGGCTACGACGAGGGCGGGCAGCTCAGCGAAAAGGTGCGCCGCAAGCCATACTCGGTCGTCCTTCTGGACGAGATCGAAAAGGCCCATCCGGACGTGTTCAACCTGCTTCTCCAGGTTCTTGACGACGGAAGGCTCACCGACAGCAACGGTTTCACGGTCGATTTCCGCAACACCATCCTCATAATGACTTCCAACGCAGGTTCGCGCGAAGTTGACGAGTACGGAGCCGGGGTCGGATTCGCTTCAGCCGGGAGAAATGTCGAGGTGAACCGCAAGGCCGTGGTGGAGAAGGTCGTGAAAAAGACTTTCCCGCCGGAGTTCCTCAACAGGATTGACGAGATTGTCTATTTCAGGAGCCTTTCCGGCGAGGACATCCGCAAAATCGTGGACATCGAGCTGAAGGCTCTGCAGGGCAGGATTCTTGAAGCGGGCTACACGCTCAAGGTCACCCCTGGAGTGAAACGTCTGCTCACCGAGGTGGGATTCGACCCATCGTATGGAGCCCGTCCGCTTCGCCGCGCCGTCCAGAGGTTCATCGAGGACCCAGTGTCCGAATACATAATCTCCGCAGGGAGCCACAGGGGAAAGAGCGGCGAGAAGACTCTGCACGTCTCCCTTTCCAAAGACGGAAACAGCACAGTTGTAACTGACTGAGAGCAGCGACAAAGAAGATACAAACCCGCGTCGCCCCACCCCCGCTAAAGCATTATAAATAAATAAGATATGAAAAAGATAACAAAAATATCCCTCGCGGCTCTTCTGGGCCTTGTCCTCGCCGCAGTTTCCCTCGGCGCAAAGACTTCGAAACCTGTTTCCGCCCCCGACGGCACCTATCTCTATGCCCGGAAGGACACCTGTTCCCTGTATATGGATGTGTATGAGCCCGAGGCGGCTTCCGCGAAATACGCCGACGGGAAAGAGAAACCTACTGTCATCTTTATGTTCGGCGGCGGATTTGTCGGCGGAGAGAGAAACCACCCCGCTGATGTGGAATGGTTTGACGCGCTCCGCGCCGACGGGTTCAGAGTCGTTTCAATCGACTACAGGCTCGGTCTGAAGGGACAGAAGAATGTGGGAATCGGGAATGTGGATGCCATCGACAAGGCGATCCACCTCGCCGTGGAGGATCTTTTCAGCGCCACAGCCTTCATAATCGACAACGCCACGGAGCTCGGGATAGACCCGGGGAATCTCATAATCTCAGGTTCCTCCGCCGGTGCCATCAGCGTTCTTCAGGCTGAGTTCGAGATTGCGAACGCGACTTCCTACACCTCCGCTCTTCCCGAGGGCTTCAACTACAAGGGAGTGGTGGCATTCGCAGGAGCCGTTCTCACCCGTCAGGGAGCGCTTAAATACGCCTCTGCGCCCTGCCCGATGCTTCTTTTCCACGGCACAGAGGACAATGTGGTGAAATACACGAAGATACGCTTTTTCAACCTCGGCTGGTACGGTTCCGACTCAATAGCCTCCCTCTGCGCTGACAAAGGCTACAACTACTCGGTTTACCGCTTCCTTAACCACCGCCACGAAATCGCGAACTCCGAAAAGGAGAACACGAGGATTATGGAGGAATTCATCCGCCTCAACATAGTGGAAGGCATAAAAAGGACAGTCGACGCAAAGGTCAGCGACCCCCGCATCGAACTGTCCGACTTGTCCCTGGGCGACCTCTACAAATAGAGGCCCGCTACTCACGGGATAACTTCGCGGATTTTATCTTCTTGAAAAGACATAGGTGAACGACAAGCCTACGGACCTGCCGAAATTGTTGGACAGAGATGTCAGAATGTAGTTGTCCGTAACAGAGATTTCCTTATGGTTTACCTGACTTGTCAGATTGCTTCCGAAGACGCTCAGTCTGTTGCGCTTCTCTTTACCGAAAATCCAGGAAAACGAGCATCTGACCCGGTGTGTGAACACATTGACGTCGCTTCTGGTTGTCAGCATCCCGGACAAATCCGCTACGGCACCCAGTTCGAAGCATTTCCAAATCCTTTGAGTATACGCAAGGTAGCCGGACAAATTCATAGAATCATAGAGTTTCGTCCCATTGTTTTCCTGCCGCCCGACACCGACGGTTGGGTAGATTGAGATGATGGCTGTTTTTCCCTGCCAGTTGAACGGAATGGATGCAGATATGGAATTGTTCAGATTAACCTGCAGGGCATCCTCCAGATAGAAAGGGTCTCTGCGAATGTTCCAGGAGAGTTCAATTCCGACATTGGCCTTTATCCTGTTCAGATACTGCGAGTATTTGCCTCCTGCCCAGCCGTCAATGCGTCCCGACACATTGACCGGAGTGGTAAGGCTTGAGCCGGCCGGAGCGGTGTAGCCATAATCACCGAGCCAGGTCTCCTCCTGATAATAGACGGTCTTGGACACGATTGCCTTGGAATAGATGGAACTTCCCGCCTTGAACTCCAGTCCGATGTTCCGCTCCGAGAACGAACGGGCAAACTGTATGTTAAATGTTCTTTTCACCGGCAGGAACAGATTGGGATTTCCCGCATAGAGGAACAACGGGTTTGAATCATTGACCACATTGCGAAGCTGCTCAACCCCCGGGACAGATTCCGTCTCCCTGTAGTTGAAGGACAGGCTGTTTTCTCCCCGGCTGTATGACAATTCCGCTCCCACTGCCGGTCTAAGGTAGTTGCATTTCCAATTGGGCAAGTTTTCAAGCCTTTCAGTCCTCAATGAAAGAATATCCTGCACCCCCCAACGTCACAAACGCATAAAGTCCGTCATTTTTTCTTCCATATCTGTACGCTGCAGATACTGTCCCGGAAATATAATTTGTCGTAAAGTCCTTTGAATTATTTAGATTCAGAGTGGAGGAGAATATGTCGGTGTAGAGTTTTTTCGTAGTATCATAGACATATTCTGCCGATGCGGAGAATGCCAAAGTGGATTTTTTACCTAATGGCTCATTCCATATCGCTGTAAATGATGGCGCCACCTGTCCTGAGGAAAGATTATTTGAAAGCCATTCTTTGCCAATGCTGTTTTTCAACGTGTCTATTCTTGCCCCGCTTCCCCAGTCGTACGAACCGCTGACAGAAAAATCAAAAAGCATTTTCCGTCCTCTCTTCTCGAACAATTTTGTGAGGGTTGCTGAAAAACTGCCTTTGAATCTGTTTGTCGTATCTCTGGTGGATTTGCTGAATCCTGACCATTTTGCATCCTGCCAGGAAGAAGAACTATTTAAGTCAGTCTGTCTGGTCTGCCCGTATGACAACGCTCCTTTGAAGCGCGCCGTGATTTTCCCGCGCCGGATGTTTCCACCGCCCAGATATGAAATGGAATACCCCGACTTCCTGTTCTCAGATGCGGAAGTGTCACGTCGCTCGTTCCAAGTTTCTGACGGGAAAAAAGAATATATTGAGCCGCCAGAAGACCTGTCACCGGACGAACTGACACGGACCGTGTGAGAATAACCGGATTTTCCGGGAACGTCCTTTCCTATTCGGAACAGTCCGTTCAGTTCATTGTGTGGATAACTTATCGGCTGCCCGCTTACGCTGTTGTGTCACCGTGCATAACCATTGCGACGGCATCGCCCTTTACTATTATGGAGTTCAAAACCATCGGCTCTTCCTGCATCCCGATTTTCACATAGGTGTCGACCCTCGGCTCGAAATGCAGTGAGTCCCTACGTGTCCTGTAGCCCATAAAGGATGTAATTATCACTGAATTTTCGCAAAGTCCTTTCTTCAATATATACCCACTCCCGCCAGAATCAGTAACAACATTGACCGTGTCTTTCCCGTTTATGATGGAAACAACGGCACTTGGGAGTCCGTCTCCTGACAATGAATCACATACAGAGAAGGATATACTGGGAGTCAAGTTGATTTCTGGCCTGGAACCGGACCTGAACTGAGCGAATGAAACAGTCTGAAATCCCAGAAAAAAGATAGCGACCAACAGCAGTATATGTACAAAACGGCTCACTGTTCTATTTCTTTACAGCTCCGAGAGTTTCGTCAGGCTGAGTTCCACGAGTTTGCGGACCTGAGGTTTGTAGTCGGGGTTGCTGCTGCCTATGTGGCGGTTGGCTATTACGCAGCAGACTGTGCCGGCGTTGTGGCCGAGGTGTGCCGCGAGACCTGCTACCGCCGAGCCTTCCATCTCGAAGTTTGTCACTCTCCAGCCTTCGTACCTGAAGGACTCGAATTTCTCAATCATATCGCCCATTGCGAGCGGAACCCTGAGGACCCTGCCCTGAGGGCCGTAGAAGCCTGAGGCGGAGATGGTCATACCCTTGATTGTGCAGTCGGCGAATTTTTCAACTATCCTCTCGCTTGCAGCGACGAAATATGGGTCGGGAAGGTGCTTTGCCCAGCCGACGTGCTCCTTGAAGGCTTCCTCGATGCCGTGGATGGCGATTTTGTCGCGGTCTGCGTACCAGTTCAGGAGGCCGTCGCAGCCCACGCTGATGTGGGAGAAGACGAAGGAGCCGAGCGGGATGTCGGGCTGAACCGCGCCGCAGGTGCCGATGCGGAGGATGTTGAGATGGCGCTTCTCGCTCTTTACCTCGCGGGTGGCGAAGTCGATGTTTGCAAGGGCGTCAAGTTCGTTCATAACGATGTCGATGTTGTCGCAGCCGATGCCTGTGGAAAGCACGGTGAACCTTTTGCCGTTAAAGCGGCCTGTGGTGCTCACGAATTCGCGTGAAGAGTGGCGGAATTCGATGTCGGAGAGAAATTCCGCGACCATATCGACCCTTCCGGGGTCACCCACAAGTATCACATTGTCAGCGAGTTCTTCCGGACGGAGGTGAAGGTGGAAGCAGGAGCCGTCCCCATTGATTATAAGTTCTGATGCCGGTATCATAATTTTATGTTTTTAGTTTGTATGTCTGAGGCCTGGGCGCAAAGCTCATAACAGCCTCTATCTTTTTAACTCAATCACGCAAATTTAGCGAAAATTTGTAATTTTGTAAAAATAAAAGGACACACATCAAGTTTCGCAGCGAAACTTGACAAGGGCTTCTGCCCGCCGGCCCATTGGGCCGTAAAAAATCCCCCTGACAGGGGGTGCAGGGGGTTCAGATAAAAATGAGGGGAGGTTTGTGCGTTGGAAAATGTGCG